>JALOLM010000460.1 GCA_025455985.1 Candidatus Nanopelagicales bacterium
GTCGCGCCACAGGGCCAGCATGGTCACGAAGCCCAACAACACGAACACGTATCCGAACAACAGCGTGAACCGCGCGCCCTTGGCCTCCACCAGTTTCGCCGAGCGGGGCGCAAGCAGGACCATGAACACCGCCGCCGGCAGGATCGCCAGCCCGGACTCGACGGTGGAATAGCCGAGCACGTTCTGCAGGAACTGCTGGCCGACGAACATGGCGCCCATCAGCGAGCCGAACACGATGATCCCAGCGCAGGCGGCCACCCAGAAGATCGGCCGGGCCGCCACCGACAGGTCGTACAGGGGGTCCTTGACCCGGCGTTCGCGGATCACGAAGCCGATCAGGGCCGCAAGCCCGATGGCCGTCAGGCTCAACACCAGGGCCCCGGCGCCCGGAACCGTGGCGAAGTTGATCGCGAGGATGAAACCGCCCACCAGCAGCGCCGACAGGATGCCCCCGAGGTTGTCGACCGGGTCGGTCGTCTCGTTGACGTGTGCCGGGACCACCTTCCTGACCAGCGGGATGGCCAGCAGGATCAATGGCAGGGTCACCAGGAAGACCGAACCCCACCACCACCACGACAGGAACAACCCCGAGATCAGCGGTCCAAGCGCGGAGATGGCCCCGCCGATGGCCGACCAGAGGGCGATCGCCCGGGTGCGGCCGGCGCCGGACCAGAGCGCGGTGATCAACGACAAGGTCGTGGGGTAGGCCATGCCGGCCGCCAAGCCCCCGACGATCCGGGCCACGATGAGGATCTCGATGGTCGGTGCCCATGCGGCCGCCAGGCACGCGGGCAGGGACAGGATCACGCCGATCAGCAGCATCATCTTGCGGCCGTAGCGGTCGCCGACCGCCCCCAGCCACAAGACCGAGGCCGCCAACCCCAGCGAGTATCCGACGGCTACCAGGTTGAGCTGGGTCTGCGAGGCGTCGAAGGCCTTCCCGATGTCGGGCAGGGCGACGTTGGCCACGGCCAGCGGGAGGTTGGCGACGGCCGCCACCAGGATGAGGGTTCCCAGAACCGCCTTGGCCCGCGCAGGGGCCCCGCCCTGGTCGGTCTTCACTGCCTGATCAGCCACTCTCGAATAGTAGTGATCCGACCACGGGCATGCGGGTCCCCCGCAACGGGGGAGTCGTGGACACGAACCATCACTGTGCCCCCCTCCATCCCGCCCAGCACCCGTGCAACGGGCGCACCCGGGGGTCGGGCCGACCCACTTCCGGCGGACACGGCCCGCCCCGACCTGGAGTCTGAAGGGCACCCGTAATTCAACAATCGTTCAATACTGGGCGTAGGGTGGCCCCATGCGCGCGATGATCCTCAAGGAGTTCCGCGAACTGCGCCGTGACCGGCGGACGATGGGCATGCTCATCGCGATGCCGATCCTGCTTCTGGTGGTCTTCGGCTACGCGGCCAACTTCTCGGTGGCCGACATCCCAACGGCGACCCTGGGACCGCAGGCCGACCAGGCGGCCACCCTGGTCACGCAGGTCCCGCAGGCTCCATTCGATGTCACGCAGATCGATCCCTCGGGGGACGCCGCGGACGCCGAGGACATGCTGCGGCGCAACGAGGTGGACGTGGCGATCGTCACGGGTACGCAACCGGTCGTGGCGTACATCGACGGGGCCTCACTGTTCACCGCACAGACTGCGGTGGCCACGTTCAACCGGCTCGGCGATCGCGTGCAGACCCAGGTGCTGTTCAACCCCGAGCTGAAGACCAGCTGGGTCATGGTGCCGGCCATCATCGGCCTGATCCTGACATTCATCGGCACGATCATCACCAGCATCGGGATGGTCAAGGAGAAGCAGACCGGCACCATCGAGCAGCTGGCGGTGATGCCGATCAGACCCAGCACCGTGATCCTCGGCAAGATCCTGCCGTACTTCCTCCTGGCGACCGTCGACATGGTGCTGGTGACCGTGCTCGGGATGCTGCTGTTCGACGTGCCCTTCAACGGCAACCCGGCGGTCTTCGCGGTCGGAGCCGGGTTGTTCCTGTTCGTCGTCCTCGGCCTGGGCGTGTTCATCTCGACCATCTCGCAGAACGTCGGGCAGGCCATCCAGACGGCCTTCTTCTTCCTGCTGCCGCAGATCCTGCTGTCGGGGTTCATCTTCCCGGTGGGGGGTGCGCTGGATCAGCTACTGCCTGCCCCTGACCTACTTCACGATGATCTCGCAGGGGGTGATGCTGCGCGGCGCACCGCTGGACTCGCTCTGGTTCCCGCTCGTGATGCTGGCGATCATGGCGGTCATCGTGTTCACCGGCGCGGTGCTGCGATTCCGCCGGAATCTCGCCCCCGGTGACGGCCGCCGACGCACAGTGCAGGCCGCGGCATGAGCGTGCGCGACCTCACCGTACGCAGAGGTCATGTCAACGCCGTGCAGGACGTCAGCCTGGAAACAACCCCGGGCAGGATCACCGCCGTGGTCGGCGGTGACGGCGCGGGCAAGACCACCCTGCTGGAGGCGATGGTCGGACTGGTCGTTCCCCTGGCCGGCACCGTCGACACCCCCGGTCGGGCACGCATCGGATACATGCCCGCCGGTGACGCCAGCTGGCTCGACCTCACGGTCGACGAGAACGTAACGTTCGTGGCTGGCTCCTACGGACTGACCGGCGACGCCCTGGCCGCCCGCGCCGATGACGTGCTGTCGCGTGCGGGCCTGCTCGACGCCCGTGGACGGCTGGCCGGGCGGCTCTCCGGCGGCATGCGCAAGAAACTGGGTTT
>JALOLM010000005.1 GCA_025455985.1 Candidatus Nanopelagicales bacterium
CGCCCGATCGTCAACACCCGTGACGAGCCGCACGCCGATCCTGAGATGTACCGCCGCCTGCACGTCATCATCGGTGATGCCAACCTCAGCGAGTACGCGACCATGCTCAAGATGGGGATCACCTCACTGGTGCTCAGCATGGTGGAAGACGGCTGGGATTTCGCAGGCTTCACCATCGATCGTCCCGTGCGGCAGTTGCACGCTGTCTCGCACGACCCCACGCTGACCCATCAGGTCGAACTCGCCGACGGCAGGCGGGTGACCGCAGTCCAACTACAGGCGGAGTTCGTCGAGCACGCGCGCAAGTACATCGACGACCGCTTCGGGGCCGACGCTGACCAGCCGACCCTGGAGATCCTCGATGAGTGGGAGACAACCGTGGACTGCCTGCGGCGGGACCCACTGGAACTGGCCGATCGGCTCGATTGGGTGGCCAAGAAGGTCCTGCTGGACGGCTACCGCAGACGTGACGGTTTGGAGTACGGCGATCCGCGACTGGACCTCGTCGACCTGCAGTATGCAGATGCTGACCAAGCGCGGGGGCTCTGGGCGCGGCTGGAGAAACATGGACGGTTGCGACGGCTGACCACCGATGACGAGGTCACCCATGCGATCACCCACGCTCCGACCGACACCCGCGCGTACTTCCGCGGCGAGTGCCTGCGCCGTTACCCCCAGCACGTCACGGCCGCTAGTTGGGACTCCGTGATCTTCGACCTCCCCGGTCGCTCCGCGCTGCAGCGCGTCCCCACCCTGGATCCCCTGCGAGGCACGAGAACCCACGTCCAGGGTCTGCTCGACGCGAGCCCGACAGCCGGGGACCTGATCGGGGCTTTGCAGGCGATGCCCAAATAGCCCTGGGGAGTCACGACACCGCTGATCCGATCGGGTGACCGTGGAACGGGTGAACACATGAACATGCGCCTGCCCGGGCGCCGATTCAGTTCCCGTGCGCAAGTCAACGGTGATGCTGACGGTCGCCGGCCTCATGATCGGCCAGGCGGCTGTGACCGGGGTTGCGACAGCCGCTGCGAGCGACGCTGGGAAGCGCAAATTGACTGCCGCAACGACCACCAGCCTGAATGTGAACATCAGCGGCGTGGACAAGGCCCGGGTCAAGGTCAAAGGCAACGGGATCAAGCGGGTGGTCCGCTCTTCGACAGTGCTGCGCCTGCCCGAGGGCACCTACCGGGTGCGTGCCTTCCGCGTGCTCAGCGACGGCACCGTGTACTCACCGAAGCACCGCAGGTTCCGGCTCAGTGCCAGAGGCGGAACGTCCGTGATCGTCGCCGTCCACTACGACGAGGACACCACGCCGGCCGCAGCGGACAAGCGCGTCCCGGCCTCACCCATCCCCGATGGCGACATCGCCACGATGGTCAGCCTGGTCAATGAGGCGCGCAGTCGCACGCAGCAGTGCGGGTCCAAGTCGATGCCACCCGCCCCGCCAGTGCTCTACAACGCCGACATCGCCGAGGCGGCCCAGGCGCACGCGGAGGACATGGCCGAGAAGAACTACTTCGAGCACACCTCACTGGACGGCCGCTCCTTCGTCGACCGGATCCGCGCGACCGACTACTCGGGATCCGCGGCCGGAGAGAACATCGCAAGTGGCTTCCGCACCGCGCAGGACACGCTGCAGGGCTGGCTGAAGAGCCCCGGCCACTGCGTGAACCTGATGGACCCGGACTTCGACCACATGGGCCTCGGGTTCGCCGAGCGCATGGAGCCCAAGTACACCCTCAGCATCACCTACTGGGTGCAGGACTTCGGGTACGACCGCAGCAGTTACTAGCCCTACAAGTACTGGCCGGTGTTGGCCACATTGTCGATTGTGCGTCCCGGTTCGTCGCCCTGCTTGCCCTGGACCAGCGTCCGGATGAAGATGATCCGTTCGCCCTTCTTGCCCGAGATTCGCGCCCAGTCGTCGGGGTTGGTGGTGTTGGGCAAGTCCTCGTTCTCTCGGAACTCGTCAACGCACGCCGACAGCAGGTGCTGCAGCCTAATGCCCTTCTGTCCCTTGTCGAGGAAGTCCTTGATCGCGTTCTTCTTCGCCCTGGACACGATGTTCTCCAGCATCGCCCCGGAGTTGAAGTCCTTGAAGTAGAGGACCTCCTTGTCGCCATTGGCGTACGTCACCTCAAGGAAGCGGTTCTCGTCGGCCTCGGAGTACATCCGCTCCACGGTCCGCTGAATCATGGCCGCGACCGTGGCGTCGGGATCACCGCCATGTTCGGACAGATCGTCGGGGTGTAACGGCAGGTGGGCCACGAGGTACTTGGTCATGATGTCGGCGGCCGCCTGGGCGTCGGGGCGCTCGATCTTGATCTTCACGTCGAGCCGGCCTGGCCGCAGGATCGCCGGGTCGATCATGTCCTCGCGGTTGCTCGCGGATCGTGTTCTCGACGTCACTGGAGACACCCGAGCCGCGGGTGCGGAACAACGAGTCCATCTCGTCGAAGAAGACAATCACGGGCATGCCCTCGCTGGCCTTCTCCCGGGCCCGCTGGAACACCAGTCGGATGTGGCGCTCGGTCTCCCCCACGTACTTGTTGAGCAACTCGGGACCCTTGATGTTGAGGAAGAAGGAGCGTCCCTGTTCGATCCCCTCCCGGGCTGCGACCTTCTTGGCCAGCGAGTTGGCCACCGCCTTCGCGATCAGAGTCTTGCCGCAGCCAGGCGGGCCGTACAGCAGGATCCCCTTGGGCGCACGCAACTCGTGCTCGCGGAACAGGTCCGCGTGCATGAACGGCAGTTCGACGGCATCGCGGATCATCTCGATCTGTGAACTGAGGCCCCCGATGTCCTCGTAGTCGATGTCGGGAACCTCTTCGAGGACGAGCTCCTCGACCTCGGCCTTGGGGATCCGTTCGACGGCGAACCCGGAACGGCTGTCGAACAGCAGCGAGTCGCCGGCACGCAGTTTCTGTGCGCGCAACGGCTCCGCGAGGTGGATGACCTGCTCCTCGTCGGTATGGGCGATGACCAGCGCCCTGGCACCGCCCTCGAGGATCTCCTTGAGCATCACGATGTCACCGCGCCGTTCGAAGCCGGCGATGTCGACGATGTTCAGGGCCTCGTTGAGCATGACCTCCTGGCCGGGCACGAGAGTGCTCACATCGACCGTCGGGGTGGCGACCACCCGCATCTTGCGCCCGCCCGTGAAGATGTTGATCGAGGCATCCGGCAGGGTCTCCAGGTACACCCCGTAGGCGCTCGGCGGCTCGGCCAGGCGGTCGACCTCGGCTTTGAGTGTCAGGATCTGGGCCCGGGCCTCCCGCAGCGTGTGGGTCATTCGTTCGTTGTTGGCGCGCTGTTTGGCCAATTCAGCGCGGATCTGCTCCAGCTCGTCGCTGCGCGCGTCGTCGGACATCTGCGATCCACCTTTCGCAAGCTGTGGGGCTTGAGATCGACCCTATACGTCCTGCGCGGGATTTCCACTCCGCGAATTCTCCGCGGCCCGCGGGCCTTGGTAGTCCTCCCCGTAGGCTCCCTTGGCCGGACGGCTGCGTTTGGCCGGCGCCACCACCCCGGCGGCCAGGCGCCTGGAGTAGACCAGGAACCCGGTGTGGCCGATCATCCGGTGGTCGGGCCGCACCGCCAGACCTTCGACGTGCCAGCCGCGGTGCATGGTCTCCGAGGACCTGGGCTCGGTCCATCCGCCACGCGCCCTGAGCTCCTCGACGACCCGCGAGAGCTGCGTCGTGGTCGCCACGTAGACACACAACACCCCACCGGGAACCAGCGCTGCCTCCACAGTGGTGAGCACCTCCCACGGAGCCAGCATGTCCAGCACCACGCGATCGAACGGGCCCGGTGGCGCGACCTCCTCTAGCGCTCCGGTGAGCAGCGTCCAGTTGTCCGGGACCCCGCCGAACTGCTTGCCGACATTGCGCCGGGCGATCTCGGCGAAGTCGTCGCGCTTCTCCACCGATGTCAGATGTCCGTCGGCCGTCACGGCACGCAACAGCCAGCAGCTCAACGCCCCGGAACCAGCGCCCGCCTCCAGCACCCGCGCCCCGGGATGGATGTCGGTGAAGGCCACGATCAGGGCCGCATCCTTGGGGTAGATGATCGTCGCCCCGCGCGGCATGGACATCACGAAGTCGTGCAACAAGGGCCGCAACGCCAGGTACTGGGTGCCCTTGCTGGAGGTCACGACGATGCCCTCGCTGGAGCCGATCAACTCGTCGTGGTCGATGCCACCCTTCGCGGTGTGAAAGCGCTGTCCGGCCTCCAGGGTGATCGTGTGCATCTTGCCCTTGGCATCGGTCAACTGGACTTGTTCGCCGACTGCGAAGGGTTGTGCGTGCGGGGTTTGGGTCACAGTTGTGCACAGTATCCGCAGGTAAGGTCGGTGGTGTGGGTGACGGTGGACTGCGCTTCCAGGTGGCCGGATTTCCCGTGCATCTGCCACTCGGGGGCATCCTCGGGGTCCTGCTGATCGCCTACCTGTGGGCTCCCGCTTTCGAGGGACCGGGCAGTTCCGGGATCGGGCTTGCCGCAGTGTTCGCGGTCCTCTTGTACGTCGCAGTTCTGGTGCATGAACTCGCACACGCGGTGGCCGCCAGAGCGTTCGGATTTCCGGTGCATGGGATCACGCTGTGGCTGCTGGGCGGATACACCGTGTACGAACGCCGGGAGACCAGGCCCGGTCGCGAACTGGTGGTGGCGCTGGTCGGTCCTCTGAGCACGTTGGCGATCGCCGCCGCGTGCCGACTGGGGTCGACACTCACCGGCGGATCGGTGGGCGCGGTGCTGGACGCGCTGGCTTGGACAAATCTGTTGCTCGCCGTGCTGAATCTGCTACCCGGCGCTCCGCTGGACGGCGGTGCGATCGTCAAGTCCACCGTCTGGAAGCTCAGTGGCTCGGAGAGCAGCGGAGCCAAAGCGGCCGGCTACGCGGGGCTGGTCATCGCGGCGGCGCTCGGCGTGGTGGCCGTGATCGGGATTCTCGGGGGTTCGACGGGGATCCTGCTGACTGCCGTACTTGCCGCCTTCATCGGATTCGGCGCCTACCAGTCCTTGAAGGCGGCCAAGCAGCATGGGGTGTTGGACCAGGTGTCGGCGACACTGCCCGGGCTCATCCGTCCTGTGCTGACGGTGAGCGAGCGAGAGATGCTGGGTGCTGCCCTCGACCGGTGGGACAGGACCCGGCAGGCCGGCGTCGTGACGGTGGATGGGCAAGGCCGGCTGCTGGCGGCGCTGTCGCTGCCCGCTGCGGAGGCCGTTCCGGCGGTACGCCGCGACGAGGTCGAGATCGGACCCTTCACGCTGGCGATCACCGCCGACCAGCGGGTCGTCCTGGGTCCGGACCCGTCGACCATGGTTGCTGAGATGGCCGACAGCGGCCAGTCGTTGGTCTTCGTATCCGACGAGAACGGCAGACCGCTGGGCATCCTCACCGCGGCGGATGTGAACAGAGCCCTTGGCCAGCGCTGAGCTGTCCACAGCCGGCGCGCGGCGTGACCGGAGCTGTCCGAGGTGCGGCCTAGGGTGAACCCGTGACTTCCACCACCGGCGACACCCACGGTCCGATCCCCGTTCGTGAGCGTCAGAAGAGCGACTTGCAGGGCCATCCGATTCTCGGGGCCTTGTCCCCGAGCCGTGCGTCGGACTTCCTCACATGTCCGTTGCTGTACCGCTACCGGGCGATCGACCGGCTTCCTGAGCGACCCAGTCTGGCCGCCTTTCGCGGAACGCTGGTGCACGAGGTGCTTGACCGGCTGCTGGACCACCCGAGCGCCGATCGATCACCGGAGATCGCCTCTGACCTGGTGGCTCCCACGCTGCAGGACCTGCTTGAGGCTCAGCCAGAAGCGGCGTTCGCGATCGTGGAGGACGCCCCATGGCCCGCGCAGAGTCCGCCGACTGTCCCAGCGGGCGCCACCGACCGGCTCGTGGACGAGGCACGGGCGCTTCTTGTGTCCTACTTCGCCATGGAGGACCCCCGCGAGATTCACACCGCCCACCGCGAACAGCTCGTCGAGTCCTTCATCGGCGACGGCGTGCTCCTTCGCGGTTACGTGGACCGCATCGACGAGGTGGATGGCCGACTGCGGGTCGTGGACTACAAGACCGGCAAATCGCCTGGGCCCGCCTGGGAGCAGAGCGCGATGTTCCAACTGCGCTTCTACGCGCTGGTCGTGCATCGGTCCACCGGCAGGGTGCCCGAGCGGCTTCAGTTGTTGTACTTGGGCAACCGCGAGGTCCTTACCTATCACCCGGACGAGGAGGACCTTCGCCGCTTCGAACGTAAGCTGCAGGCCTTGTGGCAGGCGATCACACGCGCAGCTGAACGCGGTGACTGGCGGCCCAGGCCCTCGAAGAAGTGTCAATGGTGCGCCCACCAGGGCATCTGTCCTGAGTTCGGAGGGACCATGCCGGCACTGCCGCCGTCGCCGGTTGGTGACGATTCACTTACGGTGGAAGCGTGACTTCTCAACCAGCTGCCCGCGCATTGGGGCTGTCCAAGGTGTACGGCGAGGGCGAGGCGCAGGTCTTGGCGCTCGACAACGTCGACATCGATATCGAGCGTGGCCGGTTCACGGCGATCATGGGACCCTCCGGGTCGGGCAAGTCGACCTTGATGCACTGCCTTGCTGGGCTGGACTCGGTGACCTCCGGCACGGTCATGATCGGCGACGTGGACCTGACCACGTTGAAGGACAAAGCGCTGACCGCGCTGCGCCGGGATCAGGTGGGGTTCGTTTTCCAGAGCTTCAACCTCATCCCGACCCTCACCGCCCTAGAGAACATCACACTCCCGATGGACATTGCCGGTACGAAACCGGACCAGCAGTGGCTCGACACCATCATCGACACAGTTGGTCTGCGGTCTCGGCTGTCGCACAAGCCCAGCGAGCTGTCCGGTGGACAGCAGCAGCGGGTGGCGTGTGCCCGGGCCCTGGCCAGCCGCCCAGCGATCATCTTCGCCGACGAACCCACCGGAAACCTCGACTCTCGCAGCGGCGCGGAGGTGCTCGGCTTCCTGCGCCGCAGCGTCGACGAGTTCGGGCAGACCATCGTCATGGTGACCCACGACCCCAACGCCGCCTCCTACTCCCAGCGGGTGGTGTTCCTGGCCGACGGACGGATCTCTGACGAGATGAGCGACCCCACGCCTGAGCGGGTTCTGGACCGTATGAAGCGCTTCGACATCGAGGGTCTGTCTGCGCCGACCCCGGCCTGATGCTCAAAGCTGCCCTGCGCAACCTGTTCGCGCACAAACTCAGACTCGTCCTCACTGGGTTGTCGATCGTCCTTGCTGTCGCGTTCGTGGCCGGCACGTACATCTTCACCGACTCGCTGCGGGCCTCCCTCGACACACTGATCCAGCAGGACCAGCCCGATGTCAGTGTGCAGCCGGCCAGCGCCGACTTCTCCCCGGACTTCCAGGGCGCGGGAAAGCTGCCGACGGTGCCCACCACGCTGGTGCCCGAGATTGAGGACCTGGACGGGGTCACGATGGCGGTCCCGGCCATCGTGGTCCCCAACATCGTGGTTCTCGACAAGCAGGGGCTACCACTCGGACAGGAGTCCGATGGCTTCGGCGGTGGGACCGCCATCGGCTCCAGCTGGGTGACCGAACCGGCTCTGAACCCGACCGAGGTGGTCGAGGGCAGCCCGCCTGTCGGCGCTGATCAGCTGGCCCTCGATTCCGCGAGCGCCGAGCAGTTGGGGGTGGTCCCCGGTGACGAGATCACCGTTCTGCTTCCCGACGGCGACCGCACGGACTTCGAGCTCAGCGGCGTCACCGAGACGCAGAACGGCAGCGGCTTCGCCATCACCTTCGTGTACTGGGACTTCGCGACGGCCCAGGACCTGTTCCTGACGGCGGATCAGGCCAGCAGCATCTCCGTGCTGGCCGACCCGGGCAGCGTCCAGACCCAGATCCGGGATGCGATCTCCCCCCTACTGCCCACGGGGGTCGTCGCTGTCACCGGGGAGGAGCAGGCCAGCCAGGTCTCCGAGCAGTTGGACTCCGGGCTGGGATTCCTCAACACCTTCCTGCTCGTTTTCGCGATCGTGTCACTGTTCGTGGCCGCGTTCCTCATCTACAACACCTTCTCGATGCTGGTCGCTCAACGCACCCGGGAGTTGGCGTTGCTGCGCGCCATCGGCGCGTCCCGGGGCCAGGTGCTCCGGTCGATCCTGGCCGAGGCGGTTGTGCTGGCTCTGGTGGCCAGCGCGCTGGGAATAGCGGCGGGGGCGGGCTTCGCCAAGGGACTGCAAGCGCTCTTCCAAGCAGCCGGTGCGCCGTTCCCGGCCAGTTCGCTGGTCTTCGAACCACGGACCATCGTCGTCGCGATGCTCGTCGGTCTGGTCATCACAGTTGTGAGCGCCTTGCTGCCCGCGCGCCGGGCCTCGGTCATCGCTCCGGTCGCGGCGATGCGCGAAGAGTCCGTCGCTGCGGGATCGGGTCACCGGCGGACGGCGATCGGCGGCTTCCTGCTCGGCGGCGGGATCGGGCTTGCGGTGATGGCTCCGCGGGTGGCGGCCAACGACACGATGCAGGGCGCGCTGGTCGCGGGGGTGGCGGCCGCAGGCGTTCTCATCGGCGTGCTGGCGTTGTCTCCCGAACTGGCACGACCCGCAACCGTTGCGCTCTCAGCACTGTTCCGCGGCGTCAATGGCCGACTGGCCAGCGGGAACACGCGCCGTAACCCACGGCGAACCGCAGCGACTGCGGGAGCACTGACGATCGGTGTGTGCCTGATGTCGGCCATCAGTGTGCTCGCGGCGAGTACGCAGAAGTCGGTGGCCGGGATCGTCGACGACGTGATCGGTGCCGACTTCGTGATCACCGGCTACGGCTTCCAGCCGTTCCCCGGCGCTGTGGGTGAGGCGGTGCGTGCCACCGAGGGCGTGCAGGCGGCAGCGGTGGTCCGGCAAGCTCCGATGCGCGCCCCGGGCACCGGCGACACCCTGGCCACCGGGGTGGATCCCACGGTCATCCAGCAGGCGTTGTCGCTGACGGTCCCCGAGGGATCGTTCGACGACCTCGGCGAGGATGACGTTGCCGTCGACCGGGACACGGCCGACTCGATCGGCGCCGGAGTGGGCTCCACGATCCAGGTCCTGTCAGTGGCCGGACCGGTGGATCTTCAGGTCGTCGCGGTGTACGAGCCTGCCGGTGGCTTCACCGGCTATGTGACCGATCTGCCCACTATCGCCCGTCTCGGCGCGGCAGATCAGGACAGCGTCGTGTACGTGGTGAAGGATGCGGCCACCTCCGCCGAAGATGTGCAAGCCGGTCTGGAACGCGCGCTGGAGCCCTATCCGAACGTGCAGCTGCTGGACCAGTCGGCCTTCAAGCAGACCATCAGCGACCAGATCGGCCAGTTGCTCAACTTCTTGTTCGCGCTGCTGGTGCTCGCGGTCCTCATCGCGTTGCTGGGCATCGTCAACACGCTGGCACTGAGTGTCTTCGAACGGACCCGCGAGATCGGCTTGTTGCGAGCGGTCGGCATGAGCCGACGCGGCATCCGTCGCACAATCGTGATCGAGGCGTTCATCATCGCCGCGTTCGGCGCGGTCGTGGGGATGATCGTGGGGGTGGCATTCGGTGCGTTGTTGCAGCGCATCCTCGCCGACCAGGGGATCGAGCAGTTCGCCGTTAACGCCGGCCAGCTGGCGCTTTTCCTGGTGCTTGCTGCGGTTGGCGGCGTGCTGGCCGCACTGTGGCCGGCGTGGCGGGCCTCGCGACTAAGGATCCTGGGGGCCATCGCCGCCGAGTGACTCCAGGCGGACCTGTGCCAGGGAGTCCACATGCAGCAGTCTGGGGTCGGAGATCCCGGCGACGGCCGGTCCGACGGCCAGAACGTGGCAGCCCGCGGCCAACCCTGCCGCGACGCCGGTCGGGCTGTCCTCCACCACCCAGGTCCGCTGTGGCTTAACCCCCAGCTGCCCGCAGGCCAACAGGTAGGGATGTGGGTCCGGTTTGGGCGCGTGCACCTCTGTGGAACTGACCGTGAGATCCACCGGCGAGTCGATGTTGCGGATCAGCAAGTCGAGCAGCACCCGCCACGAGTTGCTGACGATCGCAGTGGGCACCCCGGCTTCCTGCGCCGCGACAAGCAGGTCGCGCGCACCGGGCATCCACTGCGCAGGTTCAGTAGCCACCAAGTGTTCGATCTCGCCGACCAGGATCCGCGCGATATGCCCGGGGTCCCCGCCTGTACGACCGGCGATGTAGGCGACCACCTTCTCGATCGGTCCGCCGATGCTGGAGGCCTGATCCTGAGGCGTCCATTCCAGGCCGAAATAGGCCATCGTCGCGCTCTGCGCCCGTTCCCACAGGATCTCGCTGTCCAGCAGCGTTCCGTCGAGGTCGAACAGCAGCGCCTCAGGTAGCGTTGAAATACCCGGCCTCCGGATGGTGGAAGATGATGGCCGAGGTCGACTGCTCGGGATCCAGTTGGAACTCCTCAGACAAGCTGACGCCGATCCGGTCGGCCCCCAGCAACTCGCACAACGGCACCTGCTGGCTGAGGTCCGGGCACGCCGGGTAGCCGAAGGAGAACCGCTCGCCGCGGTACTGCTGCTTGAGGATCGAGGCCACGTCGGCGGCGTCCTGGCCGGCGATCCCGAGCTCGCTGCGGACGCGGGCGTGCCAGTACTCGGCCAGTGCCTCGGTCAACTGCACCGACAGCCCGTGCAGTTCCAGGTAGTCGCGGTAAGCATTGCGTTCGAACAGTTCGGCGGCCGCCTGATCCACCTTCCTGCCCATGGTCACGATCTGCAGCGCGACGATGTCGTTGTCCGGGCGTACATAGTCGGCCAGACACAGATGCCGGCCCCGCTTCTGCCGGGGGAAGTCGAACCTGGCCAACTGACGGTCAGGGTCTGCCGGATCCCCGATGAGGATGGAATTGCCCTGTGATCGCGCCGGCCAGTATCCGTAGATCACTGCCGCCTCCAGCAGCCCTTCGCTGGCGACGCGACTGAGCCACGAGCGCAACCGGGGACGGCCCTCGGTCTCCACGAGCTCCTCGTAGTCCGGGCCGGTCTTGCCGGGGCTGAGCCCCCACTGGCCGCGGAACAGGGCACGTTCGTCCAGGTAGGCCACGTAGTCCTTCAAGGCGATGCCTTTGACGATCCGGTCCCCCCAGAAGGGCGCCGGGGGCGCAGGCGTGTCGCGTGCCACGTCGGACACAGCATCCGGGTCCTCGGCGGCCATGGGTCGGGCCGTGCTGCGGACGCGCCGTTGTCGTCGTTCCGGCAGTGCTGCCCCGGGCTCCCCGCGCTTCACCGCCATGACGGCATCCATCAGAGCCAAACCTTCGAATGCGTCCTTGGCGTAGCGGACCTCACCGTCGTACATGTCCGCCAGATCCTGCTCCACGAAAGCCCGGGTCAACGCCGCGCCGCCCAGCAGCACCGGCCATTTGCCGGCCACTCCGCGGACGTTCATCTCCTCCAGGTTCTCCTTCATGATCACCGTGGACTTGACCAGAAGGCCCGACATCCCGATCACATCGGCGTCGGCGTCGTGGGCTGCTTGCAGGATGGCGTTCACCGGTTGTTTGATCCCGATGTTGACCACCGAATACCCGTTGTTGCTCAAGATGATGTCCACCAGGTTCTTGCCGATGTCGTGGACATCGCCCTTCACCGTGGCCAGCACGATCGTGCCCTTTCCGGACTCGTCGCTCTTCTCCATGTGCGGCTCGAGGTGGGCCACCGCGGTCTTCATGACCTCTGCGCTCTGCAGCACGAACGGCAACTGCATCTCGCCGGCCCCGAACAGGTCGCCGACGATCCGCATGCCGGGCAGCAGGACATCGTTGACGATGGCCAGCGCCGGCTTCTCCCCCAGCGCCTCGTCGAGATCGGCCTGCAGACCCTTGGCCTCCCCGTCGATGATCCGTCGCTGCAGGCGTTCCATCAGGGGGAGACCGGCGAGTTCGTCGGCTCGGCTGGTGTTCACGCTGGTCGCGTCGGCGAACACCTCCAAGAACCGGGTCAGCGGGTCGTGCACGAGGTTGGCTTCGTCGTCGTAGCGCCGGCGGTCGTAGACCAGGTCGAGGGCAGCCTCGCGCTGCTCGTCGGAGATCCGGTTCATCGGCAGGATCTTCGAGGCGTGCACGATGGCGGCATCCAGCCCGGCCTCGACGCACTCGTGGAGGAAAACCGAGTTCAGGACCTGCCGCGCGGCGGGGTTGAGCCCGAAGGAGACGTTGGAGACGCCAAGAACGGTGTTGACATCCGGGTAGGCGGTCTTGAGTTCGCGGATCGCCTCGATGGTCTCGATCGCATCGCGGCGGGTCTCCTCCTGACCGGTGGCGATGGGGAAGGTCAGGGTGTCGACGAGGATGTCGGACACGGCCATGCCATGGTTCGTCGTCAGATCCTCGATGAGTCGCTCGGCGACCGCGACTTTCCATTCGCGGGTCCTGGCCTGACCCTGCTCGTCGATGGTCAGGGCGACCACCGCCGACCCGTGCTCGCGCACGAGAGTCATGATCCGCTGGAACCGCGACCCCTCGGAGTCACCGTCCTCGTAGTTGACCGAGTTGATGATGGCGCGCCCACCGAGATGCTCCAAACCCTCCCGGAGGACCTCCGGCTCCGTGGAATCCAGCATGATCGGCAATGTGGTGGCGGTCGCCAGACGCGCGGCGAACTCACCCATGTCGGCTCTGCCATCCCGGCCCACGTAGTCCACACAGACGTCGAGAACGTGGGCACCGTCGCGTTCCTGGTCCCGGGCGATCTGCACGCACTCGTCCCAGTTCTGCGCGAGCATCGCCTCGCGGAAGGCCTTAGAACCGTTCGCGTTGGTGCGCTCCCCCACCGTCAGGAACGTCGCGTCCTGACGCAACGGCACTGCGTGGTACAGCGAACTGACGCTGGCGGGTGTGTTGGCCGGGCGGTCCACGCGCCCGTGATCGTGCAGTCGTTCCACGACCTGGCGCAAGTGCTCGGGAGTGGTTCCGCAGCAGCCCCCGATGAGATTGAGTCCGTAGTCGGCGACGAACGTCTCGTGAGCATCCGCCAATTCGGCCGGGGACAGCGGGTAGCGCGCCCCGTCGGAGGTGAGCTCCGGCAGACCCGCGTTGGGCATACAGGTCAGCATCACCTGGGCGTGGCGGCTGAGGTGGCGCAGGTGCTCACTCATCTCAGCAGGTCCGGTTGCGCAGTTGAGCCCGATCGCGTCGATGCCCAACGGTTCCAGAGCGGTCAATGCCGCTCCGATCTCGGAGCCGAGCAGCATGGTGCCGGTGGTCTCCACGGTGACACTGACCAGGATCGGAACCCTCATGCCGAGTTCGCCCATCGCGGCGTGACTGGCCAGAACGGCTGCTTTGGCCTGCAACAGGTCCTGACTCGTCTCGACGAGGACCGCGTCCACGCCGCCCTCCAGCATCCCCAGCACCTGCTGGGCGTACGCGTCGCGCAACGTCGCGAACGGGGCGTGACCCAGAGTCGGAAGTTTGGTGCCTGGCCCCATCGAGCCCAGGACGTAGCGGCGATGGCCGGGCGTCGACCAGTCCTGCGCGGATTCAACTGCGATCTGCGCACCGGCCTTGGCGAGTTCGCGGATCCGGCTCTCGATGCCGTATTCGGCGAGGTTGGCCAGATTGGCCCCGAACGTGTTGGTCTCCACGGCATCCACGCCGACTTCGAAGAAGGCGTCGTGCAGCGAGCGCACCACATCGGGGCGGGTGACGTTGAGGACCTCGTTGCAGCCCTCGTGACCCTCGAAGTCATCCAGGCTCAAGTCGTGCGCCTGCAACATGGTCCCCGTGGCCCCGTCTGCGATGAGCACACGCCGCGACAGAGCAGTCAAAAAGTCTTCAGCCATTGTGCGTCCAGACTACGGGGCGTCCATAGGCTCGCCGACTCAGGAGGTGTGCTCCCGATATTGCCTCGCGAGCGCGATGGTCGAACTGTCCAGGCCTTCTTCGGATGCCTCCCCGGTGAGCAGCGGCACGATCTTCTTGGCCATCGCCTTGCCCAGCTCGACGCCCCACTGGTCGAAGGAGTTGATCCCCCAGACGACGCCCTGCGTGAAGACGCTGTGCTCGTACAGAGCCACCAGGCGACCAAGAGTCTTCGGGTCGAGCCGTTTCCCGACGATCATGGACGACGGCCGGTTGCCTGGCATGACCTTGTGCGCCACCAGGTCCGCGGGCACCCCTTCGGCTGCCACCTCTTCGGCTGTCTTGCCGAACGCCAGTACCGCAGCCTGGGCCAGCACATTGGACACCAACAGGTCGTGGTGGTCGGGCGCGTCGGTTGCCGCCAGCGGGTTCACCGGCTCGAGGAAGAACAGGAAGTCGCAGGCGATCGTGGAGGTGCCCTGGTGAATCAGCTGGTAGAAGGAGTGCTGCCCGTTAGTCCCGGGCTCGCCCCAGAAGATCGCACCGGTCTGGCAACCCACCGGTGAGCCGTCCAGCCGCACCGACTTCCCGTTGGACTCCATCGTGAGTTGCTGCAGGTAGGCGGGGAAACGCTTTAGGTACTGCTCGTAAGGCAGCACGGCACACGTGGGCAGGTCGAGGAAATTGCGGTTCCACACCCCGAGCAGGCCCATCAGGGCCGGCAGGTTCTCGCGGGTGGGGGCTGTGCGGAAATGTACGTCCATCTCATGGAAGCCCGCCAGCATGTCGGCGAAGTTCTGCGGCCCGATGGCCACCATCGTCGACAGACCGATGGCCGAGTCCATCGAGTAGCGGCCGCCGACCCAGTCCCAGAAGCCGAACATCTGCGCGGTGTCGATACCGAATGCGGAAACGGCTTGAGCGTTGGTCGAAACCGCCACGAAGTGCTTCGCGACGGCCGCCTCGTCGCCGAGGGCAGCGAGCAGCCAGGTTCTTGCCGAGTGGGCGTTGGTCATCGTCTCCTGGGTGGTGAACGTCTTGGACGACACTACGAACAGCGTCTCCTGCGGGTCGAGGTCCTGCACAGCTTCGACGAAATCGGTGCCGTCCACGTTGGAGACGAAGCGGAATACCAGATCGCGTGCGCTGTAGTGCTTCAGGGCTTCGTAGGCCATCACCGGGCCGAGGTCGGACCCGCCGATGCCGATGTTGACGATGTTGCGAATGCGCTTGCCGGTGTGACCAGTCCAGTCTCCCGCCCGCACCTGATCGCTGAAACTGGCCATCCGGTCCAGAACCTCGTGCACCTCCGCCACGACGTCGCGGCCGTCGACGACCAGGGTCGCGTCCCGGGGCAAGCGCAGTGCGGTGTGCAGGACGGCGCGGTCCTCTGTGGTGTTGATGTGTTCACCGGTGAACATCGCCTCGCGGTATGCGGCCAGGCCCACGGAGTCGGCGAGGGCGACCAACAAATCGACAGTCTCCTCGGTGACCCGCTGCTTGGAGTAGTCGAGCATGAGCTCGCACGCCTGCACAGACATACGATCCCCGCGATCGGGGTGACTGGCGAACAATGTGCGCAGGTCCTCGGTGTGATGAGCCGCCAAGGCTTTCCAGGCAGCGTTGTCGGTGACGGACATGACTCCTCCGAGGGTGATAGGCGCGCACAGCCGGGCGATCTGCTCTAGGTTCGAGCCTAGTCAAGGCTTCGCCGGAAGGCCCGGCGCCGGATGGCTGGAGGAACAGATGACAACGGATGCGCCGATGGAACTTGGCATGGTCGGGCTCGGGCGTATGGGTGCCAATATCGTGCGCCGGATCATGGCCGACGGGCATGCGGCAGTGGTGTACGACGTATCCGCCGATGCAGTGGCCGCGCTGGAGGCGGACGGCGCAACCGGATCCACGGTGCTGGCCGACTTCGTCGCGAAGATGAAGCGTCCGCGCAATGTGTGGATCATGGTGCCCGCCGGGAAGATCACCGAATCGGTCATCACCGAACTCGCGGGGCTGCTGGAACCAGGTGACGCGATCATCGACGGGGGCAACTCGTACTACCGCGACGACATCCGGCACGCGGCGAACCTCCAGGAGAAGGGCATCCACTTCGTGGACTGCGGCACCTCTGGCGGAGTGTGGGGCCTGGAGCGCGGATATTGCCTCATGATCGGCGGGCCGGACGAGGCTGTAGACCGGCTGCGCCCGATCTGGCGATCCGTCGCCCCTGGGGTCGGGGACATCGAGCGTACTCCGGGACGGGCGGGAGATCTGTCGCCCGAAGAGGAGGGCTGGCTTCACTGCGGGCCCAACGGCGCCGGTCACTTCGTCAAGATGGTTCACAACGGCATCGAGTACGGGATGATGGCCGCTTACGGCGAGGGGTTGAACATCCTGAAGAACGCCAACGAGGGCAAGCGCACCCGCACGGCAGACGCGGAGACCGCCCCCATGGAACACCCAGAGTTCTACCAGTACGACATCGATGTGGCGGCGGTCAGCGAGGTGTGGCGACGCGGATCAGTGATCGCTTCATGGTTGTTGGACCTGACGGCCATCGCACTGGTCGACAGTCCCGACCTCGAGGAATACGCCGGGCGCGTGTCGGACTCCGGTGAGGGCCGTTGGACCTCGATTGCCGCCATCGACGAGGGCGTCCCGGCGCCGGTGCTGACGTCGGCGCTCTACTCCCGCTTCGACTCCCAGGGCAACGCCTCGTTCGCGAACAAGGTGCAGTCGGCCATGCGCAAGCAGTTCGGTGGGCACGACGAGAAGAAGTAGTCCCGGTTCGGCGAAGTGGATCCGGTCGTGACGTCACCGCCGAAAAGTGGCACGCAGCGCAGGGCGATTCAGGAATCTGCCATCTTCGTGTGGAATCGGTGTCCGATTGACGCTGAAATGCCCACTTCTGTCCGCCGAAAGGTGGCAGGCCCGCAGTGTCCGTGCCCACTTTCGGCGTGGCCACATGAAGGGCCGGGGCGTGTGCGGTGATGACTCGGGCACCTGCCGCTCGACACGAAGGTGAGCAGCATCGTCGTCAAACGACTCCGAGCAGCGCGTCGATCGCCCGGGACATCAGGCCGGGGCCGCCCGGGTCGTCGCCGCCACGCAGCCGCTGCTCGGTGGCCCAACCGTCGACAACGGCCAGTGCTGCCGGGGTGTTGATGTCGTCGGCGATCGCGGCCGCGAGTTGCTCGACGGCATTCACAGCAGATGGCCCAGTCGGTTGCGATAAGGCCGCGCGCCACGTCGCGAGCCGGTCCTGGGCGTCGGCGAGCAGTTGTTCGCTCCAGGGCCAGTCCTCGCGGTAGGACTGGGAAAGCAGCGCCAGGCGGATCGCCATCGGGTCGACTCCCTGCTCGCGCAAGACCGACACGAACACGAGATTGCCCAGCGACTTGCTCATCTTCTCGCCCTGGAACGACACCATCGGGGCGTGCACGTAGGCGCGCGCGAAGGGCCAGCCCTCGAGCACTTCTGCCTGTGCGGCACTCATCTCATGGTGAGGGAAGATCAGGTCGCGACCACCACCTTGCAGGTCGATCGCCGGCCCCAAAGTGTCCAGGGCGATGGTGGCGCACTCGATGTGCCACCCAGGCCGACCGGGTCCGACCTCGCTGTCCCACGCGGGCTCCCCCTCGCGGGGTGCCTGCCAGAGCAGGGGGTCGAGGACATTGCGCTTACCGGGCCGATGAGGATCGCCCCCGCGTTGCTCGGAAAGCCTGCGCATCGCGTCCTCATCCAGGTGACTGACGCTGCCGAAGCGGGCGGCAGACTCGACGTGGAAGTACACGTCGTCGTCGACCATGTAGGTGGCGTCGGCGTCCCGCAGTTGACCCACCCTGGCCGCCGCCCGGTCGATGGTCTCGACCGCGCCGAGCAGTTCCGTCGGGGGCAACACCCTCAGCGCGACCATGTCATCGCGGAAGCGCTGGATCTCGAACGCCGCGAGTTGCTGCCAGTCCACGCCGTCGCGCGCCGCCCGCTCCAGAAGCGGGTCATCGACATCGGTGACGTTCTGCACGTACCGCACCGACCGGCCCGTGGCCCGCCAAAACCTGTGGATGGTGTCGAACAGAAGGTACGTGGAGGCGTGACCGATATGCGTGGCGTCGTACGGCGTGATCCCACATACATACATGCGGGCCTCGCTACCGGGATTCAGGGCCTTGATGGTCCCCGTGGCCGTATCGAAGGCCGTCAGTTCGTAATCCAGGTCGGGCAGTCTGGGCAAGGTCTCGGACGGCCATGATCGCACCCGGCAAGCCTACGGGAGCGCCTGTCAGAGCACTCATCGGCGGCTTCCGTTGGACGTCTCCAGGACACCGGCTCTGCGGCCGATTGGGGTGGGAAATCGGGCCGCCTGGTCAGATCAAGGGCCACGGCAGAGCCGGCCAGGCGCCACTGGGAGCCGGAAAGATCGCAGTGTCCAGGAGCTCACGCGCGCGCCGCCGGGCGGCGTCAACCTCCGATGCAGCGAGCCACTGCTCCAGTTCGTCGAACCGATCGGCAGCCGCAGCGACATCGGCCAGCACCACCTCCGGAATGGCCGCGCCCACCATGCCCCACAGCACTGTGCGCAGTTTGGGCTCGGTGTGGAAGGTGACCCCGTGGTCGATGCCGAAGAGGCCCGCCTCGGACCTGAGCAGATGTCCGCCCTTGCGGTCCGCGTTGTTCGCCAGGGCGTCGAATGTGATCATCCGGGCGACCGCGAGATCGCTGCGATGCGCCACAACGACGGGACCGTCCTCGGTCTCGGCATCCAGCACTGGCACCCAGTCCTCGGGGACTGAGCGCGGCGGGAACACTCCGATGTCGATGGCACCTTCGACCCAGGTCTGCACCACTCCCGGTCCAGCGGGTCCGGCACTGCGCCACTGCGTGGCAGGCACCTGCCCCCACCCGAGGAGCTCGTCGAGAAGTGCCGCTGCCCGCTCGCGCCGGCACAGGGTCCCGTGCGGGAAGTCCCACAAGGGCTGCTCCCCCGCCTGCGGCTTGTACACCACCCGCACCGGACCGCCGTCGGCGTCGATGCTGCACAGCAGAGCGTTGTTCGACGAGTCGGGCAGACGTCCCAGCACATGCAACGCGCCGTCGCGCAGGACGCCGGGATCGGTCATGTGACGTGGCGGCGGTAGCCGTTCGCCCTTGGACAGATGTGTCCCTGCGGATCGATCGGCAGGTGGCAGAACGGGCATTGGGGCCGACCAGCCGCGACCACCCGGCTGGTGCGGATCGAGAAGGCCAGTGCGTCCAGCGGCGTGAGCCGGACGCGCAGCGTGTCGGGCCCGTCACCCTCGTCATCCCCGATGTCGGGCACATCGTCGTCCTCGGACTCCGCGTGGGCTTCGATGATGATGGCCTCGTCGGATGGATCCCAGCCGATACCCATGGAGGCGATCCGGAACTCGGCATCGATCGGTTGCTCCAAGGGGCCGGTGTCGATCAGTTCCTCTTCGGCATCCTGTGGGACATCCACACCCGAGCGACGGATCTGGTCGAGCAATTCAATGACCTTCTCCGCGAGCAACCCGGCCTGCTCCTTCTCGCAGACCGCACTGACCGGCGCACCCCCGTCACTGACCTGCACGAAGAAGGTGCGGTCCCCCGGTTCGCCCACGGTGCCCACCACGAACCGTCGTGGATGGGTGAACGAGAGGATGCGTCGGGTCACGGGCTAGAGACTACTGCGAACCACGGCCCCCCACGACCGCGTCCGAGCCGTTATCCGGTTCTTTACGCCCAAGGCGAAGGGCCCCGGTGTCATTGAGTCGTTCGACGAAGGGGCGCTTGCCCGTGTAATGCACGACACTCACGGATGCCGTGTCGACCACGATGCGCTGGAAGTGGTCGAGGTGAACGCCGAGAGCGTCGGCCAGGATCGCCTTGATGACATCGCCGTGGCTGAACACCCAGATGATCGACTCGGGGTGTTCACGCACCAGCGTGTGTATGCCATGGGTGGCCCGATGCGCCATCTGTGCCATGGTCTCGCCCTCCGGGAACTGCGCCGCCGACGGCATCCACTGCACGATCTCCCAGGCAGGTTCGGTGGCTAGTTCGCTGAGCGCCGATCCGCTCCATTGCCCGTAGTCACATTCGGCGAAGGAGTCATCGATCACGGGGTCGGCCCGGCCGCCAAGGACCAACTCAGCCGTCTGTCGGGCACGCAACTGCGGACTGCTGACCACCAGATCCAGCGGGACATCAGCAAGGCGCACGCCCAAGGCCGTGGCCTGGTCGCGACCTGCCTGGTCCAAGGGAGTCTCCGAACGCCCGGCCAGCACGCCGTCATTGTTGGCCACGGAGCGACCGTGACGGATCAGAAGAACAGTGGTCACGTGGCTCACCATATGCCCGGTGCGGCAGACTGCGAACGTGATCCGCGGCATGGGTGTCTACAGGGACGGGCAACTCGTCGGCGAGCAGGAATACCGCAATGTGGCCGGTGAGATTCCCGGGGATGCCCAGCGGCTGCGTCGACAACTCGAGCAGCTCTACGCCGACGCCTGCGCCCAGCCCGGCCAGTTCGTGTGGATCGGGCTTTTCGAGCCGTCCCGCTCAGAGTTGAGCCTGGTGCAGGACGTGTTCGTACTGCCCGAGCTACAGGTCGAGGATGCAGCCAACCACCGTCAGCGGCCAAAGGTCGAACTCGTCGACGGCGGGGCGCTGGTCATCCTGAAGATCCTGTCGTACTACGAATCCACATCTGATGTGGAGACCGGACAGATCTCGATCTTCCTCGGTGAACACTTCGTCATCACTGTCCGCTTCGGGCCACTTGGTGAGGTCACTTCGATCCGCGAACGCCTTGAAGCCCACCCGGAGCTGCTGGCCCACGGACCTACATCGGTCGCCCACGCCATCATGGACGCGACCGTGGACGGCTACCTGAGCGTGGCCGAGGAGGTCAACCGCGACATCGAGCAACTCGAGGAGTCTGTGTTCTCCCCCGCCCGCACGAGTGACGCGGAGGCGATCTACCGGGTGAAGCGGGAGAACCTCGAGATGCGCCGGGCGGTCAATCCGCTGGTAGCGGTGGCGCACTCGCTGGTGCGCGGCGAGGTCCGGGGAATCCCCGAGGCGCTCAAGCCCTTCTTCCGCGACCTCGGCGATCACGTTCTCCGGGTGGCCGACCAGGCCGAAGCCAACGACCAACTGCTGATGACGCTGCTGATGGCTGCGACGTCGCGGCAGGACCTCCAGCAGAACGCCGACATGCGACGGATCAGTGCCTGGGTCGCCATCGCCGCGGTCCCCACGATGATCGCGGGGATCTACGGCATGAACTTCGACTCGATGCCGGAGCTGCACTGGCGTTATGGGTATCTGTTGATCTTGACCATCATGGCCGGCGTGTGCCTGTCGATGTACCGTGCGTTCCGCCGATCGGGCTGGCTTTAGCCAGTCACGCGGTGACTACCCCGGTCGCCAGGAGAACCAGCAACAGCCCGCCGAGGGCCACCCGATAGATCACGAACGGCAGGAACGAGCCGTGCGAGACGTACCGGATCAGCCACGCGATGACGGCGTAACCCACGACGAACGCCACCAGTGTCGCCACGATTGTGGGTCCCCAGGAAACGTTGGCGTCCTCACCGATCTTCAGGGCCTCGTAGAGGCCCGAGACGACAACGGCCGGGATCGCCAGCAGAAAGGCGTAGCGGGTGGCCGACGGCCGATCGAAGCCGAGTGTGCGGCCGGTGCTGATGGTCGCCCCCGAGCGGGACACGCCTGGGATCAGGGCAAGCGCCTGCCCGAAGCCGAAGATCAGACCCGTGCGCACGTTCAGGTCATCCAGGGTCTTGTCCTGCTTGCCCCACCTGTCGGCGGCGCCCAGCACGAGACCGAACACGATCAGGACAGTGGCGACCAGCCACAGGTTGCGTGCCGCGGTCTCGATCTGATCACTGAAAGCCAGGCCGAACACCCCGATGGGGATCGTGCCGATGATCACGTACCACCCCATGCGGGCATCGATGTTGCCGCGCAGATCAGGGGTGTACAGCGACCGCGTCCAGGTGGACAGGATCCGCCAGATGTCCTTGCGGAAGTACACGAGCACAGCGGTCTCAGTGCCTAGTTGCGTGACTGCCGTGAACGCTGCTCCCGGGTCGCCCCAGCCCACGAGTGTGCTCACGATCAGGATGTGCGCACTGGAAGAGACCGGGAGGAACTCGGTCAGTCCCTGCAGGATTCCGAGGATGATTGCCTCGAAGTAGCCGATCGGATCGTGCATCACGCCAGTCCGGCGGCTTCCACCACCTCGGCCATGGTCCGAAGGGTCGCAATCCGATCGTCCAGCGAACCCGCGTACGTGGCGATCGTCAACGTGGTGACACCCGCATCGACGTAGGCGTGCAGGCGCTCCTGGACCCGCTCACGGGGCCCGATCAGAGAGGTTTTGTCGATGAAATCGAGCGGGACGGCCGCCATCGCCCCCATCTGGTCCTTGGCGAGGTACTTGTTCTGGATGTCGATGGCTGCTTCTTCGTACCCCATGCGCGAGGCCAGACGGTTGTAGAAGTTCTTCTCGCGACTTCCCATGCCTCCGATGTACAACGCCGAGTACGCGCGAATCGGCATCGCACACGCCTCGAGATCATCACCGAAGACGACCGG
>JALOLM010000120.1 GCA_025455985.1 Candidatus Nanopelagicales bacterium
GGCCAACGACCTCGTGGTGCTGGAGGACGACAAGGGTCTGCAGACCGCGGAGAACATCCTGCCCGCGCTGAACTCCGACGCCGTGACCGACACGATCACGCAGGCGCTGGACCCGGTCTCGGCCGCGCTGACCACAGATGAGTTGCAGCAGCTCAACGAGCAGGTCGAGATCGACCGGGAGAGCCCTGAGACGGTGGCCACCAACTGGCTGACGGAGAAGGGTCTGCTGTAGTTCCCTGGTCGCCGGGGCTATTTATCCATGTCCCCGGCGACCAGCAGGAAACTCATGAGCGCGACCGGCAGGTCGTCCACCGCAGTCCCGGGCAGGCACGCGCCGAGGGCTGCCGCGTTATTGAAACTGGCTGACCGCAGTTTCATGCGCCACGGCACCACGTCGCCGCGGGAGACGATCCACCACCCGTTGACCCCCGAGCCGGTCTCGCTGGCGCCGTAGTACTCACCTTCGGGCAGCCGGATCGTCCGCGGCAGTTTTGTGTCCACCGGGCCGTCCGGGAGATCCACCGATCGCAGGTACTCGCACGACACGGCGATCTCATCGGCGAGGCACTGCATCCGGGCCAGCGCATCGCCGGTCGTCCGGTTCACATGCGGTAGGTAGTCGCGCAAGTCCCGGTCCCAACCGCTGGCCCTCGCGACGATGCCACTGGTCGCGAACCCGATTGCTTGTTCGCGGGTCAGCGTCGCGACACCTTCCAAGTCGCCGGCCACCTTCGCCAAGGCGGCGGTTCCGGCCACGCACTCCTCGAGCGGCAAGCCCGCCAGCCACTCCTGGTCCATGTCCAGGCTCAACCCGCCGATGCGCACAATCATCAGATGCATGCGCGCGCCGGTGAAGAGGTCCAAGGCGCGGGTGAGCTGCTCGCGCGCCGACCGCATACCCGTGGCGTCCCCGCCGAGTTCGGCCACGGTCTCTCCGAGCCAATAGAGGTGGTGGTTGATCCGGCACACCTCGCTCACGACGGTGCGCAGGGCACTCGCACGCGCCGGAACCTGGATGCCCAGTGCCTCCTCCATGACCCTCGCCGCACTGAGCTCGCCGTCGAAGCTGCTCAGCCAGTCATGGCGGTTGGCCAAGGACAGGATCTGGCGGTAGTCGCGGGACTCGAACAACTTCTCGGCACCGCGGTGCATCAGCCCGGTGATCACCTCGGCCTTGACTATCCGGCCGTCGGCGGCCTCACCGCGGATCCGCAGCAGGCCGTGCCCGGCCGGATGTGATGCTGGTAGCGGAATGTCCAGGGTCTCCACGGGGTAATCGTGGCAGAGGCCTGTTCAGGTGCGCAGATGCTCCTGCTGTCGGGGAGAGGTTGTGCAATCGGGGAGCGAACCCACGCGTTGATCTGCTCACGGATGGCACAACATCTCACCGATTGCATCGGGGCGGCGGACAACGCGGCGCTGCCTACTCGGCCAGCTTCTCCACGTCGTCGACGCTGACCTCGTGGCCGACCCATTCGCCCACGCGCTTCTCGACCTTCTCCTCGGCTTCCGCCCGCTTGTCCTCCGGGGCGGCTGCGGCGGCGCTCCAGTCGCGCTGCACAGCGAAGTGCAGGTCACGGTTGCGCAGCGCCTCCTGCATCCGGGCGAACTGGTCGTCGCTGACCTCCAGGCCGAACACCTGGCGGATGGCGGCCGGAATCTCCCGGTGGTAGTCGTGGCCGCCCTCATCGAACAATCCCGGCGTCGGGTTCAGCGCGTTCTGCATGTCCAGGAACGTGGCGAAGAACGTCACCACGGGCTGCCAGTCGGTGCCGCGGGGGGAACCCGGCGGGCGCTTGGCGTCGGGGCCGAGCCACGCTGGCCGACGCCACAGCAGCGACGGACCGAACTTGGGGATCGGGTCGTCGCCGTTCTGCAGGAGCAGGTACCTGACCTGTGAGGCCTGCTCCGCCGACAGGCCGTGCCAGTCGCGCACAGCCCGTGGCAGGTAGGCGGCACCGGGACCGATCGACGGCACCTGGGATACGGAGCGATCGCCCCAGATCTCGTCGCGCCATTTCGTGGCGTTTGGGGTGCCGATCCAAACGGCTGCCTCCAGCCCGATCCCGGCGGGTCCGGTGATTCCCTGACCGCGGAACATCTCCTGACTCACCTGCGACCCGAGGCTCTCGCCGAACATCACGAACCGTGGTCGCTTGTCCACCGGCCGCTGCAGCAGTCGCTCGATGATGCCATTCACGACCATCTTCGTCTGCCGGGTGCCGCTGTGTACACGGTTCAGTGACAGGGCAGAAGGCAGCACTGAGTACTGAATCCCGATGGATGCACAGTCCCCGCGGGTCAAGTATTCGAACGTGTCAGTCGCTACGTAGTTGACGTAGCCAGATCCAGTGGGGGAGAAAAGCGCGACGATCGGCCGGTCCAGCGCGCCGGTGCGGTCGATCTCGGCAAGCAGCAACTCGGCGCGCTCCCGCTCGGTGTCGGCACTGGCCAGCGAGGCGTAGACGCGGATGGGTTGCTTGGCTGGCTCGCCCATCACCGCGGTGATCTGGTCAGGTGTCAGAGCACCGTGCAGCCAGCGGCCGGGCTCGCGGCTTTGCTTGTCCCAACTGATGTGGGAACCCGGGCCTCCGGTCACCTCGGGGATCGTGGGGGGCTGCAGGTTTGACACGTCAGCCTCGCTGCCCGCTACCGCCAGTTTGCGGTTGACCAGGGTGAGCGCGCCCCAGCCCGCAGCTGCCAGAGCGGCCGCCGAGGCAAGACGCCCAGCGGTGCGGTGGTCTGCGGCTTGCCCGCCGAGGATGGCTGCGGCAACCCGCGAGAGGCCGGCGCTGAGTTTCGCCTCACCGTGACCCGCGACGACGAGCAGTGCGGTAGTGACTCCTGCTGCCGCGATCGCCTTGGGCGGGGCCACACTCCGCGTGATGTTCTCGTGGGCACGTCCGTCGGTGGCGTCCATCGAACCCGGCGCGGACTTGCGCACTGTCGCGTACCCGACGCCGGCGAGGAGTGCGGCTGCTCCGCTGGTGACCGCGGATTGGTGGCCGGGCACGGAGCGGGTCGCGGCCGCGGCCAGACCGGCGGCACCGGCAGCGCCGTACCCTTGGGCCACCAGGCGGGCGAAGGCCCGTCGCCCGGGCTCGTGCTCGTCGTAGGGCAGCTTCTTCATCGCCGCCGCCGCGACCGCCACTGCTGCGGTGTCGACCACAAGGCTGGACGCGAGACCGGTATGGCCAAACCGGCGCGATACGGCCCGCAGCAGCGAATGCGCCGAGGTGCCCCAGCCATACCCGGAGGCCCCGGCGATGCCCGACAGGATCGCCTGGTCCCTGGTCGCGCGGGTCAGCAGGTTCGGTTGAAACGACCGCCCGGTGGTGAAGGCGCCGAGCAGGATGCCAGCCTGGGCGGACAGGTCGAGGTCATTTGCATCAGTCACGTTGGACAGTCTGCCAAGAAATCGCATAGAGCGGGTTCCCCCGGAGCGTGGGAGCCGTTGGTTTCACATTGATCACTGTGCAGAGGCCGCGACACACCTGCGTGTCGGGGTAACTTCACGACAAAGGCGACGGGAGGTCAGGAGGGTGACGGAGGATTTCGTGATCGCGCGCAACCCCGACTCGGACTCGTCGCTGCCGTATCTGGTGCGGATCCCGCTGGGGCCGCGGGGCATCGTGCTCAAGGTCCGTGACACGTGGCCGCGCACAGCGAAGGTCTACTGCCACCGTGCGCCGGGTTGGCCCGATGATCCCGAGGTCGTCGAGCGGGTGCCCGTGCGTTCGTGTGTCAAGCGCGGGGCTGCCATCGACCTCGTCCTCGAGCGGGGCCGGGAGAACCGTTCGCAGTTCGTGGTCACGCGCATCAGGGGAGGCCGGGAGGCGATCTTCTGGCAGTCGGCGCGTACCACCAAGCAGGCCCGGCCCAATGTCGGGCTGCCGACGGGTCGCGCACAGGGTCTGGCGGATCTGACCGTGCTGGTCGACAGCCACGAGCGATACCCGTACACATTCGCCCGGCAGTCAGGCCGCGGCCACGTGGAGACCGTGCGCAGAGGTCTGGCAGCGGGGGACTATGCGGTCGAACTCGACGGCCGCGTCGTGGCTGCGGTGGAACGCAAGTCGCTCACCGATCTGTCGGCCAGCCTGCTCAACGGGAAACTACGGTTCGCGATGGCCGACCTCGCGGCTTTGCCCCGTGCAGCCGTGGTGGTCGAGGAGCGCTACTCGAAACTCTTCGCCTTGGAGCACGTGCGGCCGTCTGTCGTGGCCGACGCACTGGCCGAGGCCCAGGTGCGCTGTCCGGGGGTGCCGATCTTCTTCGCCGAAACCCGCACCTTGGCCGAGGAGTGGACCTACCGGTTCTTGGCGGCAGGTTTGAACGCGGTGGCCCACCACGAAGCGCCCATCGATCTGCCTGAGGCGGGGCCGTTGCCGCCTGCCGAACCTACGACGAAGCAGGTGCGCGCGTGGGCGTTGGAGCAGGGACTTCCCGTGTCCGATCGCGGCAAATTGCGCCCAGAGGTCTGGGAGGCCTATAAGGGCGCGCACACGTCGCGGCAATAGCGCCTCGTGCAGTGCCCGCTCGCTGACACCCGACGTCCGGTGGCATGGCCCAACTGCTCAGTCCAACCGAACGGGCCATCGCCGCGCGGAGGCACACGTGCCTAGGGTCGGGGAGAATGCAACGAAAGGCCCACCATGATCGCTCGCTCCGGTTTGGCTCTCACGACCTGTGCCCTCCTGGCTGTCGCTGCTCCCGCAGTTGCCAATCCAGGTGGGCCGGCCCGCGGCTTGGGCGATCCGCTGTTGCCGCAGATCGGGAACCGCGGCTACGACGTGCAGAACTACCGGATCTACCTCGACTACGACCCAGCGGCGAACTTTTTCAACTCCGCCGAAACCACCATTCGCGCACGCGCGCTCAAGACGATGAATCAGTTCTCCTTGGACTTCCAGGCCCTCGATGTCTCCAGCGTCAAGGTGGACGGCCGTGAAGTCCGCTTCCGCCAAGTCGAGGCGACGCCACAGTTGAGCGACAATCCTGCGGTGACCCAGCCGATGAAGTTGATGGTCGATCTGAATCCCCCCAACCGGCTGAGGAAGGGCAGCAACTTCACCGTCGTGGTGACCTACTCCGGTGCCCCGGAGGCGATCACTGACACCGACGAGTCGATCGAGGGCTGGATCCGGGCGTGCTATCCGCGGGTCGGGGACCAAACCTGCGACGGCGCGTTCGTGGTCAACGAGCCGATCGGCGCGCAGAGTTGGTTCCCCTCGAACAACCACCCGTCGGACAAGGCCACCTTCGACACGTTGATCCGCGTGCCGGAGGGCAAGACCGCGCTTGGCGTGGGGGAGAACGTCGGCAACATCGACAACGGTGACGGCACGGTGACCTGGCGGTGGCGTGAGGACGACCCGACCGCCACCTACCTGACGACAGCTACCGTGGGGGATTTCACCTACACCGATGACCCAATGACCGAGACCTCCATCGGGCGGAGTTTCCCGGTGTACAACGCAGTGGACAGCAGCGCGACGGCCGCGCAGGCCGCCGCCATCCAGGTCGCGCTGGCCAAGGCCCCCGTGCAGCTCAACTACCTCAGTGACCTGTACGGGCCGTACCCCTTCGACTCCAGCGGCGCGGTCGCCGACCGTGCGGCCGGCGTTGGGTACGCCCTCGAGGTGCAGGGCAAGCCGCACTACCCAGGTGGCTTCAACTCGGGGAACCCTTTCATCGAACCCGATACGCAACTGCACGAACTGGCCCACCAGTGGTTCGGTAACGCCGTCACCCTGCAGACCTGGGCGGACATCTGGTTCAACGAAGGCTGGGCGTACTGGAGCGAGTTGTACTGGAGCTACCAGGAGCAGGGGGGCGACGATCCGGCCGACATCTTCTATGACACGTACGCCAACGCCCCTGCTGAGGATTGGGAGCTCGCCCCGGCCGTCCTCGGTGGTGACCCAGCCAACCTCTTTGCTTTCTTCCCCACATACGAGCGGGGCGCGATGACTTTGCAGGGGTACCGTGAGATCGTCGGTGACGCGAAGTTCTTCGCCTTGGCCGACACGCTGCTGGCCAAGTACCGGTACTCCAACATCAGCACGCGGCAATTCATCGCTGAGGCCAAGATCGCCAGTGGTTTCAAGGGCGCGAAACTCGGGCTGTTGGACCGCTACTTCCGGCAGTGGCTGTATGGCACGACGCGGCCAACGATCCTGCCGGGGGCGTTCGCCTGACGTGAACGTTGGGGCGACGGCCGAGGGGCGCGGCGTGTCCGAGGGGGGAGCGTTTGTCGCATCGGTGAGAGAACACTCCGGCCGTTAGAGAAGCCACGCGTGGGACCTCTCACCGCGTCGACGTTCTCTCACCGATCCGGCAACGGCGCCGGGCTGAACTCAGCCAAAGGAGGCACTGGGTAGATCCCGCTCGTCGCCGAGCACGGCCGAGACCACACGTAGCGCGACGCTGTCAGGATCGAGGCCGACGGGAAGCCGGGGAGCCGCGCCAGCGATCGGACGCTCAGCCAGTCCGGTCTCGGTGTGGGGAGGCCTGGCATCCACCAACCGGATCCCCGCCCTTCGCAGTTCCCGGCCGGCGGCGGCGTCGTATGCGGTCAGTGCTGCCTTGGACGCCGAATAGGCAGCCATTCCCGCAGTAGGTTGCTCGGCGACGACCGCGCTGAGGTTGACGACGAACGGGGAGCGGCCTTCTTGCGACGAAGTGGTCAAGTGCGGCAAGGCGCGACGCAGTAGCCGC
>JALOLM010000461.1 GCA_025455985.1 Candidatus Nanopelagicales bacterium
ACCTGTGTGGGCTACCCGGTGCCCGGCGTGACCGTGCGGCTCAGCGCCCTGGATGCCCACGGGAACGCGGTCGGTCCATTGTCCGATGCCCCAGGAGTCACCGGCGAGGTCTGCGTCCAGGCCGCACACGCCAAGCAGCGCTACGACCGTCTCTGGGTCACCGAGCATGCCGCAAGTCGCGACCCCGGATGGCACCGAACCGGCGATGTCGGGCACTTCGACGACGACGGCCGGCTTTGGATCGAAGGCCGGCTCGTTCACGTGATTGTGACCGCGCAGGGACCAGTCACACCGGTCGGACTCGAGCGCCGCGCCGAAGCCATCCCGGCGGTCAAACGCGCGGCCGCAGTGGGCATCGGCCCGCGAGGCGCCCAGCAGGTCGTGATGGTCATGGAGACCGAATACGGCACGTCGGGTCTTGCTCCGGATGGCCTGCGCGATGCCGTGCGCGACGCCGTGGGCGAGGTGCCGGCGGTGTTGACCGTCAGCGATCTGCCAGTCGATATCCGCCACAACTCCAAGATCGACCGGGTGCGCCTGGGCCGTTGGGCGCAGCGGGTACTCGACGGTGGACGGGTGGGCAAGCCATGAAGATCCTCGTCACCGGATCCCGAAGCCTGCTCGGCGCGGACATCGTGCGCCGGCTGGTTGCGCGCGGCGACACGGTCGTGGTCCTGCAACGCACACCGTCCCCGGTGGCAGCCGAGTTGGGGCTGACCGAGTTCCTGGGCGACGTCGTCGACGAGCAGGTCGTCGCGCAAGCCGTGGCAGGAGTCGATGCGGTCATCCACCTGGCCGCGCGGGTGGGCGTCGTGGGCACCCCGGAGCAGTTCTTCACAACCAACGTTGTCGGCACCCGGGTCGTGCTGGCAGCGGCGCGCGAGGCGGGTGTCCAACGGTTCGTCTTCGTGTCGTCGCCGTCCGTCGCGCACACCGGCGACGCCTTGGCTGGCAACGGCGCCGAACCCGCGGATCCGCGTCACGCCAAGGGCGAGTACTCCAAGTCGAAGGCACTGGCCGAACAAGAAGTCTTGGCCGCAGACGGGCAGGGCATCACCACCATCGCCGTGCGTCCGCACCTGGTCTGGGGACCCGGCGACACTCAACTCGTGGGCCGGATCGTCGAGCGCGCGCAGCAGGGCAGGCTGGCACTCGTGGCAGGTGGGCGGCCGCTGATCGACACCACCTACTTGGACAACGCATCCGAAGCGGTGATCGCGGCCGTTGACCGCGCTGACGTGGGCCATGGCCGCGCGTTCATCGTGTCCAACGGTCAGCCGCGCACCGTCGAGGAGATGGTCACGCGCATCTGCGAAGCCGCCGGTGAGCGGCCTCCCACTCGTTCGGTCCCGCGGGCGGTGGCGTGGGTTGCTGGTGCTGTGGCCGAAGGTGCGTGGAAGATCGGGCGCCGCGATGACGACCCGCCGATGACCCGGTTCCTGGCCGGGCAGTTGGGCACCGCGCACTGGTTCGATCTGCGGGAGACCCAGGACGTTCTGCAGTGGCAGCCGAAGGTCGACCTTGACGAGGGTTTCGCGCGGCTGCGCGCATCGTTCGCCTCTGGCGCATGAGCCCGCTCACGGAGTTGCTGTCGACCGAGGTCGAGCCCGAGGAACTCCTGGAGCGCTTCGCGCAGTGGGCCGCTGACACGGGCCGGCCTTTGTACCCGGCGCAGGAGGACGCGCTGCTGGAGATGGCTTCGGGCTCGCACGTCATCCTGGCGACGCCGACTGGTTCCGGCAAGAGTCTCGTCGCGGTGGGAGCCATGTTCTTCGCGATGGCCCAAGGTCGACGCACCTACTACACAGCCCCGATCAAGGCGCTGGTTTCGGAGAAATTCTTCGATCTCTGTGAACTGCTCGGGCCCGAGAACGTCGGCATGATCACCGGCGACGCAGCGGTCAACCCGGACGCGCCGGTCATCTGCGCCACCGCTGAGATCCTGGCGCTATTGGCGCTGCGAGAAGGCTCGGACGCAGACGTCGGCGTGGTGTGCATGGACGAGTTCCACTATTACGGCGACCGCGACCGGGGCTGGGCGTGGCAGGTGCCACTGATCGAGTTGACCGGAGCCCAGTTCCTGCTCATGTCGGCCACGCTCGGGGACATGGATCGTGCTCATGTCGGCCACGCTCGGGGACATGGATCGAATCCGCGATGACCTCGTGCGGCGCACCGATCGCCAGGCGGCCATCGTCGCGGGTGGAGATCGACCGGTGCCGTTGACGTTCGAGTATGTGACCACGCCGATCCACCAGACGGTCGAAGTGCTGCTCAACCAGGACCGCGCGCCGATCTACATCGTCCACCCCACACAGGCCGGGGCTTTGGAACGAGCACAGGCGCTCATGAGCCTGAACGTCTGCACGCGAGAGGAGAAACGCGCCATCGCCGATGCCCTCGGCGGGTTCCGCTTCCGGGCGGGATTCGGCCGGACGCTGAGCCGGTTGGTGCGCCACGGGATCGGCGTCCACCACGCGGGCATGCTGCCGCGCTACCGCCGCCTGGTCGAGCAGTTGACGCGCGCCGGTCTGCTCAAGGTCATCTGCGGCACGGACACGCTAGGCGTGGGCATCAACGTGCCGATCCGGACCGTGCTGATCACCTCGTTGGTCAAGTTCGACGGCCGCCGGATGCGAGTGCTGCGGGCACGGGAGTTCCACCAGATCGCGGGACGTGCGGGACGCCCCGGATTCGACGCCATCGGCTATGTGGTCGTCCAGGCCCCGGAGCACGAGATCGAGAACGAGAAGCTGCTGGCCCGCGCTGGCGACGACCCCAAGAAGTTGCGCCGGATCGTGCGCAAGAAGGCGCCCGAGGGGATTCCCAACTGGGGGCGCAGCACGTTCGACAAACTGGTGGCTGCGCAGCCGGAGCCGTTGAA
>JALOLM010000121.1 GCA_025455985.1 Candidatus Nanopelagicales bacterium
TACAGCGTCTACCAGAAGATGATCGTGCGTGGCCGCGACTTCGCCGACATCTACGACCTGGTCGGGGTGCGGATCCTGGTGGACTCGATCCAGGACTGCTACGGGGTGCTGGGACTGCTGCACGCGAAGTGGAACCCGGTGCCGGGACGGTTCAAGGACTACATCGCCAGCCCACGCTACGGGGTGTACAGGTCGCTGCACACCACGGTGATCGGCCCGGAGGGCAAACCCGTGGAGGTGCAGATCCGGACACAGGAGATGCACCAGCAGGCCGAATACGGCGTGGCCGCGCACTGGCGTTACAAGGCGGGCCGCAGCGGGGTGGACAGCCCTGACGAGTTCGCCTGGTTGCGTCAGCTATTGGAGTGGCAGCGCGAGACCGAGGACCCCGACGAGTTCCTGGACAGCCTGCGCTACGAACTGGGCACGGGCGAGTTGTTCGTGTTCACCCCGAAGGGCGATGTCATCTCGCTTCCGGCCGGGTCGACGCCCGTGGACTTCGCGTACTCCGTGCACACCGAAGTCGGTCACCGGACCATCGGAGCCCGGGTCAACGGCAAGCTCGTCCCGCTGGAGTCGCATCTGGACAACGGTGACACCGTCGAGATCTTCACGTCCAAGACCCAGGGTCAGGGGCCGTCTCGCGACTGGCTGAACTTCGTGGCCTCACCGCGTGCGCGCAGCAAGATCCGCGCCTGGTTCTCCCGCGAACGCCGCGAAGAAGCCGTCGAGCACGGCAAGGACGCTCTGCTGCGGGAACTGCGCCGGCGCTCGCTTCCGATGCAGAGGCTGCTCAACACCCCGGACCTGCTCAGTATCGCCGCCTACTACCGCATGGCAGACGTGAGTGCGCTGTACGCGGCGATCGGGGAGAACCGCCTCGATGCCGCGGTTGTCGTCGATCGGCTGATCGCGGGTCGCGGCGGCACGGAGGCTGCGGCCGACGACACCGAGGAGGAGACCCCGCCACCGTCGATCCGCTCCGGGCCGTCCGGGGATCCCGGCGTGGTGGTGGCCGACGCGGACGACGTGTGGGTCCGACTGTCCAAGTGCTGCACACCTGTGCCTGGCGATGACATCGTCGGCTTCGTCACCCGCGGCAACGGGGTGTCGGTGCACCGGCGGGACTGTGTGAACTTCCCCGAGTTGGCCCAGCACGAGGAACGCCTCGTTGAGGTGGAATGGCGGCCCAGCGCGGAGTCGGTATTCCTGGTCAACATCCAGGTCGAGGCCCTCGATCGTGCCAGGTTGCTGTCGGACGTCACCCGGGTGCTGTCCGATCACCACGTCAACATCCTGTCGGCCACGTCGACGACCAACCGGGACCGGATCGCGATCTCGCGCTTCACGTTCGAGATGGCCGACCCCAAACACCTCGGCGCGGTGCTGAAAGGTGTGCGCAGCGTGGAGGGTGTGTTCGACGCCCAGCGGGTCTAGCGCCGAGTTCCGTTACAGCGTCGAGAGACTCTGTTCTGCTGACTCCAGCATCAACTTCTGCTGGGCGAGCGTCTTCTCGGTCTTCTCGATGCGTGCGGCGTCGCCGGACTCCTGGGCGCTGACCAGGTCCTTCTCCAGCTTCGCCACCGAGGCCCGGTAGGCATCAACCAGGCCTTGTGCCCGATGCCGGATCTCCGGGTTGCTGCGACGCCACGACGAGTTCTCCGCGCTGCGGATCGCGTCATCCACGGCACGCAACCTGGTGTCGATCTTGCGCATCTCGGCGCGCGGCACATGGCCGATGCCAGACCACTCACCCTGGATCTCGCGGAACGCCTTGCGGGCGGCCTTCGCGTCCTCCACGGGCAGGAGGGCCTCGGCCTTGGCGAGCAGCGCCCGCTTGGCCGCGAGGTTCTGCTTCTGCTCGCCGTCGCGGGCGTTGAGGTTGGCCTTGCGGGCTGAGAAGAAAGTCTCCTGGGCGCCGCGGAAGCGCTGCCACAGGGCCTCATCGTCCTTCTTGCCGGCGAAACCGGCCTTCTTCCACTGCTCCATGAGGTCGCGGAAGGCCGCTGCGGTGCTCTGCCAGTCGGTGGATCCGGCCAACGCTTCAGCCTTCTGCGCCAATTCGGTCTTGGCGGCCACAGCACTGGCCCGCTTACGGTCCTGCTCGTCGCGGTGGACCTTGCGGGCCTTGTCGAACGCTCGCCGCGCGGTGCGGAACCGCTCCCACAGCGCGTCGGTCTCGGTGCGCTGGTCGGCACTGGGTTTGGGCAGTACCTTCCACTGCTCCACCAACTCGCGGAACTGCTCGCCGGTCTGTTTCCACGACGTGGATGTGGCCAGTTGCTCAGCCTGCTCCACGATCGCCACACGTGCCTGCTGTGCCTGCTCGCGAGCGGTCTTGCGCTCCTCCTCCAGAATCTGGGTGCGGATGTGGGCGAGCACCTCGAGCTGGCCGATCCTGGCCATCAGCAAGGAGATGTCCCCGATGAAGCCAGGCTCCTCCAGGGCGTGCCGGGCTTTGCCCGCCACCGTCAACGCCTCACGCGGCGAGCACTTGTTGTCCGCCAAGCGGGTGGCGGTGAGTTCGAGGGAGTGACTCAGATCGTTGTATTTGACCGCGTAGTAGTGCAGGGCCTCTTCGGGGGTTCCGGCGGCATACTGCCCGACGGGTCGTTCGGTGCCATCGGGCAGGCGCAGGTAAACAGTCCCGTCCTCACCGACGCGTCCGAACGACTCGGCCGGTGCCGGTCCCGCAGTGGGTGTCTGGTCCGTCATGGCTGTCCTAGTTCTCGATCGATGCGGTCTTGATGACAATCGGCTGGGCGGGGGGTCCGTCGGTCGCATCCGATGATCCAGGTTCCACCCCGCCGGCTGCAACGTACTTAACCACGTCCAGGCCTTCGGTGACCTGCCCGAGGACGGTATACCCGGCCGGCAATGTCGTGTCTTTGTAGACGAGGAACACCTGGCTGCTCGCCGTGTCCGGTCCGCGGTTGGCCATCGCTACCGTCCCGGCGGGGTAGTTGTTGTCCCCTTCGGCGGGCAGGTTCTCGTCGGGCAGTGTGAAACCGACTTCCCCGGTGCCGTCAGCGCCGGGAGAGCCACACTGCAGCACGAAGATGCCCGCGGTGGTCAGCCGGTGGCAGAAGTTGCCGCTGTAGTACCCCTCGTTGGTCAAGAAGGCGACGCCGTTGGCGTTCTTCGGTGCGGACTTGGTGTCCAGGGCGACCGTGATCCGTCCGCAGTTCGTGTTCAGCACCCAGGTGGCGTCCGGGCCCAACTGCTGATCGGCGGGCTTCTTCCAGGTACGGCCATCAGTGCGCGGCTCACCGGGTTCGGTGCATGTGACGCCGGCGGGGGTAGGCACGGGCCCCGGGGTGGCCGCTTCCTCGGGAGCGCTTTGCGTTGCCGATGCCTCTGGGGATGCTTCAGCGCTCGCTGGATCGGTGCCGGAGTCGGGCCACACCGCCCAGGCAATCGCTGCGGCCATCACAACTGCGGCCGCGGCCATACCGACGATACGATTGCGGCGGGCACGACGGGCTGACTCCAGCCGCCGCTGCTCCTGCCGCTCCGCTTTCGCGCGCGCCAGTTGTTTGCGCCGCTTCTCGCCAGCCATGCTTCCTCCTGACCCCGACCCCCACACAGGCGGGCAGGAGTGAGTCTACGTGGCCGCACGATCAACGGTGCCGTGTGTCACGGATACGCTGGTGTGTGTGTTGATCGCAGGATTTCCGGCAGGCCCATGGGGTACCAATTGCTTCGTGGTGGCCACCGGACCTCGCACTGAGTGTGTGGTGATAGACCCCGGCAAGGACGCCATGGATGGTGTCGACGAGATAGTGCGTGAGCACGGCCTGCAGCCGGTCGCGGTTCTGGTCACCCATGGCCATCTCGACCACATGTGGTCGGTCACGCCGGTGTGCCAGGCTCGCGACATCCCGGCTTTCATCCATCCCGCGGACCGGCACCTGCTGGCCGATCCCATGGCCGGTATCTCCGGGGACACCCGGCTCATGTTCGAGCAGATGACCGGAGGCCGGCTGCAGTTCAGCGAGCCCTCAGACGTGCGCACGTTGCATGACGCCAGCCCTGTCGAGATCGCCGGGATGCGATTCGACGTCCGGCACGCGCCCGGGCACACTCCCGGATCGACGGTGTTCATCACCGACGCGCATGCCGACGTGCCGCCGATCATGTACTCCGGTGATCTGCTGTTCGCCGGGTCCATCGGGCGCACTGACCTGCCCGGCGGGGATACTGCCGAGATGATGAAGTCCTTGTCCCGGGTGGTGCTGCACCAGCCCGAGGAGATGGTGGTGCTACCCGGACACGGTCCACAGACGACCATCGGCGAGGAACTGGCGGCCAATCCGTTCCTGGCGCAAGCCCGCGAGCAGCGCCTCGACATGCCGAAGGGGCGTGGCCTGTGAACGGTCTGCAGGCCCCGCGGGGTGTGCCGGAGTACCTGCCGCCGGTGTCCGAGGACTTCCTCGCGGTCCGCAACACTTTGGGCCGGGCGGCCCAACTGGGCGGATACGGCTATATCGAACTGCCGGTGTTCGAGGACACGGCGGTATTCGTCCGGGGGGTCGGCGAGAGCACCGACGTGGTGAGCAAAGAGATGTACACCTTCACCGATCGCGGTGACAGGTCGCTGTCTTTGCGTCCTGAGGGCACCGCCGGGGTGATGCGCTCGGTGCTCGAGCACGGGCTGCACCGTGGCGGGCTGCCGGTCAAGTTGTGGTACGCCGGCCCCTTCTTCCGGGCCGAACGCCCCCAGCAAGGCCGTTACCGGCAACTGCAACAGGTGGGTGTGGAGGCCATCGGCGTGGACGATCCACTCCTGGATGCAGAGGTCATCGCAGTCGCTGACGAGGGTTACCGGCGCCTGGGCCTTCGGGGTTTCCGCCTGTACCTGTCATCGATCGGCTGCCGGACCTGTCGGCCGGTCTACCGTGCGGCGCTGCAGGAGTTCCTCGATGGCCTCGACCTGGACGAGCCGACTCGCCAACGCGCGCAGTTGAACCCGCTGCGGGTTCTCGACGACAAACGCCCGGCGATCCAGGACCTGCTGGTGGACGCCCCGCTGCCGCCTGACTACTTGTGCGATGAGTGCCGGGAGCACTTCACGCGTGTGCAGCAGGCGTTGACGGCACTAGGGGTGCGATTCACGCTCAACCCGCGTTTGGTGCGTGGCCTTGACTACTACACGCGCACGACGTTCGAGTTCGACCATCCCGCCCTCGGCGCACAGTCCGGGATCGGCGGGGGCGGCCGCTACGACGGTCTGATGGAATCGCTGGGTGGCCCCGAGCTGACCGGGATCGGCTTCGGACTGGGGACGGACCGAACCCTGCTGGCCTGCCAGGCCGAAGGTCTGCACCCCGCTGCGGCACGTCCGATTGAGGCCTACATCGTGCCCGTGGGGGAGGCGGCCAGGGACGCGGGTTTGGTGCTGGCAGGACGACTGCGGGCAGCCGGTGTCGGCGTGGACATGGCCTACGGTGGCCGCGGCATGAAGGGCGCTATGAAAGGCGCCGACCGCAGTGGTGCGCGTTGGGCCATCATCATGGGGGAGCGGGAGCTGGCCGAAGGAGTCGTCCAGCTCAAAGATCTTGAGACCGGGGCGCAAGCGGCAGTCAGTGCCGATGAGGTTCTCGGCAAGATATTGACAGGAGAAATCAGTTGATCAGAACGCCAGCCGGCAGCCTGCGCGCGGCCGATGCCGACCGGGAAGTCACGCTCGCCGGATGGGTGGCGCGGCGTCGCGACCACGGTGGGGTGGCCTTCATCGACCTGCGTGACGCCTCGGGCGTCGTCCAGGTCGTCATCCGTGACGAAGCGGCCCACGGTCTGCGTTCGGAGTTCTGTATCAAGGTCACGGGGCATGTCCGTGTCCGCCCCGCGGGCAACGAGAACCCCGACCTGCCGACCGGCGAGGTCGAGGTGATCGCCGCGCACGTCGAAGTCCTGTCCACCGCAGCACCATTGCCGTTCCCGATCGATGAGCACGTCGAGGTCGGCGAGGACACCCGGCTTCGCCACCGCTACCTGGACCTGCGCCGGACATCCCAGGGCAACGCCCTTCGCATGCGTTCGAAGGTCAACCAACTGGCCCGCGATGTTCTGCTGGAGCGCGACTTCGTGGAGGTCGAGACGCCCACCCTGACCCGTTCGACGCCGGAGGGTGCGCGCGACTTCTTAGTGCCGGTGCGGCTGCAGCCGGGTCACTGGTATGCATTGCCGCAGTCCCCACAACTGTTCAAGCAGTTGCTCATGGTGGCTGGTCTGGAGAAGTACTTCCAGATCGCCCGCTGCTACCGCGACGAGGACTTCCGGGCGGACCGGCAGCCGGAATTCACGCAGTTGGACATCGAGATGTCCTTCGTCGAACAGGATGACGTGATCGAGGTCGGCGAGGCCGTCGTGCGGGCATTGTGGGAAGGGGTGCTCGGCTACAGCATCGGCGACATCCCGCGCATGACCTACGCCGAGTCCATGCGTCGCTACGGTTCGGACAAGCCGGACCTGCGTTTCGATCTGGAACTGACCGAACTCACCGACTACTTCGCGCAGACGCCCTTCCGGGTGTTCCAGGCGCCCTACGTCGGGGCCATCGTCATGCCTGGCGGCGGCAGTCAACCGCGGCGGGCCTTCGACGCCTGGCAGGAGTGGGCCAAGCAGCGCGGTGCCCGGGGTCTGGCCTATGTCACGGTGGGCGAGGACGGCACGCTGGGCGGTCCGGTGGCCAAGAACATCTTCTTCGCCGCCGGGAAGGCGTCCGAGGCCCGGGGCCTGCTCGCGGCGGCGCGCGACGAGATCGCATCCCGTCTGGGGCTGATCGACGATTCGGCGTGGTCGTTCGTGTGGATCGTCGATGCCCCCATGTTCGAGGAGGTCGACCTCGACGACGGATCCACGGCA
>JALOLM010000122.1 GCA_025455985.1 Candidatus Nanopelagicales bacterium
TACCGGGGGCGCCCATCGGGGCTACCGTCGGGTCATGCCCAGACCAGTGCATTTCGAGATCCACGCGACCGACCCTGAAGCGATTGCCAACTTCTATCAAAGAGTCTTCGGTTGGACGTTCCAGAAGTGGGGAGACGCCGACTACTGGGTGATCAGCACCGGCGAAGAACCCGCGGGAATCAACGGCGGGCTCACCACCCGCCAGGGCCCACCCCCGGATGACGGCCAAGCGGTCAACGCGTTCGTCAATGTGATCGGGGTGGCTGACGCTCAGATCTGCTTCGACTCCGCGCTGGCCGCCGGAGCCTCCGTCGCACTGCCGATCCAGAAGATGCCCGGCGTGGGGACCACGGCTTACCTCAAGGACCCGGACGGGAACCTCTTCGGGATCATCGAGCCGGAGCCGGGCAGCGGCTGAGCGACCGCGGTCAGTGCGGAGGCAAGGTGCCGGCGATCGGACTGCTCGTCAAGGCGTCGCGCTCCACCTCACGTTGGGCGAGCAGGTGCGCCACTTTGTCCACGTCCGCGCCCTCCCCGACCACCTTGGACAGCACCGGCGCCAGATCCGCGCGGTAATCATGGCCGACCGAACGGAAGAGTCCCGACTGCTGCTGGGCCGCGAAGACGAGGTCGAAGATCACCTGCCACCACGTCAAGACCGGCAACCACGCCATGTCGGCAGGGACATTGCGTCCCCGCGGCGCCTTGAGCCAATACGGGAAACGCCACGCGAGAGCGCCGTCCCATCGGGTCACCGGGTCGGCGTCGTGGTCGATGAACCACAACTGGGCGCTCTCATCACCGGTCATCTGCTGCCACCGGTCGAGGTGCACGACGTTCGGGCTGTGCAGCAGTTCATTGCGCAATGAGGGCCCACCGGGAGTGCCGACGCTGACCAGCGCCTCGATGCCCGCGACCCGGCCCTCCTCGTCGACCAGGGCGGGGCTGCGCTGCAGCGCCTCTTGCGCCACGCGTGCCCCCAGGCTCTCCCCGTACATCAGGATCCGCGGGGCGGACGCTCTAGCTGCGACTCGCTGGCGGATACGGTCCAGGAGCAACCGAACGGTCCTCGCGCCGAGTTCGACCCGCCCCAGGGACAGCATGGACGGCAGCACCCCGTACTGGACCACCACACTGGCGCAGTCCCCCCCGGTGAAGCACTCGATGGCTTCGGCGGCGACGTAGTCGGCGTAGCCCGATCCCGCCGGGCTCATGATCAGCAATGTCGAGCGGTCGAACCCGCCGAGCCGTTCAAGGTCGTCGAGGGCCAGTTCCACGCGCTGCTCGAGGGTGTCGGCACTGTGCAGGCCCGCATACACCCGGATGGGCTCCATGGCTTGGCCGTCAACGGTTCGGATCTGCTCGGCCGGGGTGCGAAGACTCACGAAGCGCCGGCCGTCGCGGGCAAGGGTGTCATAGGCGATGCCCGAGGCCGGACCGCCGGACACAAAACTGTTGTCAGGTGGCTCGACCAGCGCCGCGTCGGCCGTGTTGCCGATCTCCCGCAGCCGACGTAGCGCGGCCGTGGCGCCGGTCGTCCCCGCGGCAGACAAACCAACGAGAGCCCCGGCCGCGACAGCCGTGGCCCACAACCTCGACGATCCCCCTCGGTCACCTGCCAGGGTGCGTCCGGCAGTTCCCAGTACGGACCCGGCTGCGACCGGCGCGTGCGCGAGCGCGACCCCCGCGAGGGACCCGGCCACTATCGCGGCGGCGGCATTCTGCGGCCGCGGATCCCAGCCGGGGTACGCCCCACGCTGGGCTTTGACGTGTTTGGCCGCGCGCAATAGCGCCAGCCCTGCACCCGCCGCGGCGAGCCAGCCGGAGCCGGGTATCGGTGTACGCCGTCCGGGCAGGCCGAGCAGTCCCATCGTCGCCACGCAGGAACCGGTCACGAGCACCTGATGCTTGGTCGTGCGAGGCACCAGTGTCGGTCGCAGCGACTCCACAGCGCCCAACGCCATCGCGGCGATCTGGATGGTGGTCACTTGCGTATTCTCACGGTCGCCGCCAGCAGTTGCCTCGCGGGGGGACGGGCATAAGGCTTGTGAACGTGAACGACGTGCTCTCAGAAACCCAGATCACCGCCGCGTTGGCCGAACTCCCCGGCTGGTCCGGCACGACCGACGCCCTGACCCGAACCATCGAGTTCTCCGACTTCCCCACGGCAATCCGCGCCGTCGTCGCCGTGGCCGAGGTTGCCGAGGAGAACGATCATCACCCCGACATGGACATCAGGTGGCGCAAGGTGGTCTTCACCGTGTCGACGCACTCAGCCGGAGGAGTCACCGGCTTGGATGTCGAACTCGCCGGACGCATCTCGAGCATTGCGGCATCCTTGGGGTCATGAACTCCCCGAAGGCTTTCCAACGACTGTTGGATGTGGCACTGGCATTGACTGGGGCCGGCACGGTCGGGATGACCTCCTCGGTGTTGCTGGAGCGGGTGGGCTATCCGCAGGGGGACTCTGGCAAACGCACCATGATGCGCGACCTCGACGACCTACGCGCTGTGGGCCTGTCCATCGACAATGCTGCCGATCCCGGCGAGGACGCCAGATACGTACTCAAGGCCGGCGACGTCCGCTGGCGCGTCGAGTTCACCCCGGAGCAGTACGCGGCGCTGCAAGCCGCGCTGGCCGCCGCCGATGAGGGGGGCCAGGTCACGTTGGCACGCAAGCCGCTGCCGGTGGACCTCGATCGGGTCCGCGAGGCGGTGCGCACCCACTGTGTGATGCATTTCCGCTACAACGGCAAGCCCCGCGAGGTCGATCCCCAGTCCTGGCAATGGTCGAACCACGAACTGGTGGTCACCTGCTGGGAGCGGTCCACCGGCAAGTACAAGAGCTTCACTGTCTCGCGCATCGAGGACCTGCAGATCGGCGCGCCGGGCTCTGCCCAGACCCCGGCGGATGTCGAGCGGCCGCAACTGGATCCGATCACGTGGAAGATCGATCCACCCGTCACCGCTGAACTGGAGTGCCCCGGATTCCAGCGCGACGTCCTGGACTTCGTGGGCGGATCCGCCGACGGCGATCGGGTGAAGGTCACTGTGACCAACCGGCTGCTCTTCTTGGCCAGAGTCATCGAACTTGGCTCGAGAGCACGCCTACTCGGCCCACCTGAGCTGCGCGAACAGTTGCGCGACCGGCTGCTGGTGGCCCGGTGAGCACCCGCGCTTCGGATGCCTTCGCCCGGTTGTCCCTGATCCTCAACCTCCTGCACGCCCACCCAGGAGGCCTGCGGATGGACTTCCTGGCCGACCAGGTCGGGGTCCCACAGGAACGATTGCGTCAGGAGATCCTCGACTTCTACGTGGCTGACACCCTGGGTGTGCGCCCGGACACCATCGTGTTCGTGTCCGCCGATGGCCGGGAGGCGGACCCGACATCCGCAGACGTTGTGCGGGTCGTCAGTGACTCCCCCAGCGCCGAGATCGGCGTGGAGTTGCTGTCACCACAGCGTTGGCTCGAGGTCTACGAGAAGGCGGCCCGGGTCCGGGAGATGTTGCCCGATGACGAGGCGCTCGACGCAGCCGTGCGGATCATCGCCGACCGGATTCTCGACGGCGTGCCCAGACGCCCGGACAGCGAGATCGGCCGCGATCTGGCCACCGCGGTGCGCAAACGTCTGGCCGTGCGTATCGAGTATTCGCGAGCGTGGAAGCCAGGGGTCGTCAGCCCACTGGTCAAGCCCCTGCGCCTGGTCGAGACATCGCGGGGCTGGGAACTGGACGCCCTGACCATGGAAGACCAGATGCGCACCTACATCGTCGACCGGATGCGGTCGGTGGCGTTGACCGACCAGGGCTTCGAGGTACCGCCTGACAGTGCTGAGCGTTTGGCGGAGCACAGGCGGCTCACCCGGGTGGACCTGGTCGTGCCGCACGGATACCTGTGGGTCGTGGACCGCTACGCGGAGAGCAGCCTGGTCACAGGTCAGGACGAGGGCGACGTGCAGGTCAGCGCCGACTTCCTCCCGCCCGTCGCAGAGCGGGTGGGCCTGATCATCGTCACCGCAGAGAACTCCTTCGTCGTCGGCCCTGAGCAGTACAAGGACGCGGGATCGCGGATGGCTGAGGTCCTGCTCGCACACCACGGTTTGGACTGACCTCGAGGTCGGACGCAAACGCAGGCATTGCCCTATGGGCCCCGGATGGCAAACTAGAACAATGCGCATCGCTCACGACGTCACTGAACTCATCGGCAACACCCCGCTGGTCCGGCTCAACCGGATCACAGACGGCGCCGGTGCCACCGTGGCCGCGAAACTGGAGTTCTACAACCCCGCAAACAGCGTCAAGGACCGCATCGGTGTCGCGATGCTCGACGCGGCGGCCGAACAGGGGCTGATCGGCCCTGAGACCGTGATTGTGGAGCCGACCAGCGGCAACACCGGCATCGCGCTGGCGATGGCCTGCGCGGCCCGGGGGATCAAGTGCGTGCTGACGATGCCCGAGACCATGAGCATGGAGCGGCGAGTGCTTCTGCGGGCTTTCGGCGCCGAGTTGATCCTCACACCCGGACCGGACGGCATGGGTGGGGCGATCGCCAAGGCCGAGCAGCTGGCCAAGGACAACGAGCACTACGTCATGCCCCAGCAGTTCGCCAACCCGGCCAACCCAGCGATTCACCGCAGCACAACCGCGGAGGAGATCTGGTCTGACACTGATGGCGAGATCGACATCTTCGTCTCCGGCGTGGGCACCGGTGGCACCATCACCGGCGTGGGGCAGGTGCTCAAGGAGCGCAACCCCGACGTGAAGGTCATCGCCGTCGAACCGGCTGCCTCACCAGTGCTCTCCGGCGGCGCCAAGGGCCCGCACCCGATCCAGGGGATCGGCGCCGGCTTCGTCCCCGAGATTCTGGACACCGGCGTTTACGACGAGATCATCACCGTCGAGGCCGACGACGCGATGGACACTGCCCGGCGTTCGGCGCGCGAAGAAGGTCTGCTCGTGGGGATCTCCTCAGGCGCGGCGATTTGGGCGGCGATCGAGGTCGCCAAACGCCCGGAGAACGACGGCAAACTGATCGTGGTCGTGATCCCCAGCTTCGGCGAGCGCTACCTGAGCACCCCGTTGTTCGCTGGGCTCTCCGGCTAGTCCCCGGCGCTCACCCCGACCTGACCGACCGGTAGGCGGGGCCGGTCACCGAGGGCCCGCGTGGCCGAACTCAGATCCCAGCGCCGTCGGCGAAGGACTCGACCTGCGTACGCGCCTGGGTGACAAAACTGCCCGGCGGCAGGTCGGAGGTGACCCACGTGCCACCGCCGATCACACTTCCCTTCCCGATGGTGATGCGGCCGAGCACCGTGGCGCCGGAGTAGATCACGACGTCGTCCTCGACGATCGGGTGCCGGGGCAGGCCTTTGGGAACGCCATCCAGCTTCTTGGCGCCCAGCGTCACGTGCTGGTACAACCGCAAGTTGTCACCGATGACAGTCGTCTCGCCGATCACCACCCCGGTGCCGTGGTCGATGAAGCATCCACCGCCGATCGACGCCGCCGGGTGGATGTCGATGCCGGTCTCGGCGCGGCCCAACTCGGAGATCACCCGCGCCACGAAGGGCACCCCGAGCCGGTGCAGGCTGTGGGCGATCCGGTGGTGCATCATCGCGTGGATCCCGGGGTAGCACACCAGAACCTCGGCGATGCTGCGCGCGGCCGGATCACCGCGATAGGCCATTTCGATGTCGGAGTCCAGAAGTGCGCGGATCTCCGGCAGTTGCTCCGCGAATCGTCCGACGAGGTCGTCGCACTCCCCCACTGTCTGCCCCGAGCGACGTTGGAAGGCCAACTCCGTGGCGACCTCCCCGGTCAGGTTGCCGAGTGCGGACTCCAACATGCGACGGACGAACGCGCCGACATCACCGCCTGCCATTCCGAGACGCTGCGGGAACAAAGCCTTGATCAGGTGGTCGGTGACTTCGGAAAGGACCGCCCGCGACGGGAGTTCACCTTCGTCCTCGGTGCGCAGTTCGGCCAACGCGGCCAGCACCTTGTCGTCGGCTCTCATATGTCGAAGTCTCCAAGGACCTCTTGAACGTCGTCGGGGAAGTCCTCGATCTCCTGGATGCGCCGCAACTCCAGGGTGTCTCCCGGCAGCGCCGGACAGCGCTTCGCCCATTCGACGGCCGCTTCGTGGGAGTCGACCTCGAGCACCCAGTAGCCGCCGATCGCACCCTGGGCGTCTGCGGCGCCGACCGCCGCACCGTCCTCGCTGAAGCTCACCCGCACACCGCGGCTGGGCGGGTGCAACCCGTTGAGCGATTCCAGGATGCCAGCGTCGGCCAGCTCGGAGTTGTAGGCCATCATCTTGGCGACCATCTCCGCCGAGGGCATCGGGTCAGTGTCGTCCGTGCCGTACACCGCCGGAATCATGAACATCACGTAGCGCATGGACACTCCTCGTCATCGAACCATCAGCCTAATTGCGCACAGCCAACATCGACCACCGCCCGAATGGGCTTTGACGATCGCTGCGTACTTTTGCGGTTGGCGGCCCTGCTTGATCAACCCGAAAAGTACGCCGGGTTCCCCATATTTGCGACATTTCGGGCACCAAACCGTACCGATGAGGTTGATCATGAGGGTTCAGGCGTGCCACCCAACCCGAAAAGTACGCCGAGCGGTCACAACCAGCGAGCCCATGTGGATTCCAGGCAACTCAGTTGCCGGAAAATCACATGGGCT
>JALOLM010000123.1 GCA_025455985.1 Candidatus Nanopelagicales bacterium
CGAGCACACCAAAGGCGCCTTCCTCGACCTGGACGCTGCCCGTACGGAGGTCCGGCGGGTGTCCGAGGCCTACAACCTGCAGGTCGATCCGGACGCACTGGTGGAGGACCTGCCGGTCGGCGTTCAACAGCGCGTGGAGATCATCAAGGCCCTGGTCCGGGATGCCGGGGTACTCATCCTCGACGAGCCCACCGCTGTGCTCACCCCGCAGGAGACCGACGAACTGCTGGGCATCATGCGCGAGCTCAAGGAGAAGGGCACCAGCATCGTGTTCATCTCCCACAAACTGCGCGAGGTGCGCGCCGCCGCCGACCGGATCGTGGTCATCCGGCGCGGCCGGGTCGTGGGGGAGGCGTCCCCGGACACCACGCAAGCCGAGCTCGCAGGCATGATGGTCGGCCGCGAGGTGAGTCTGACCGTCGACAAACCCCCCGCCAATCCCGGGGAGCCGGTGCTGAGGGTGGCCGACGTCTCAGCCGCAGACCTCGACGGCCGGCCCATTCTTCGCGACCTGAACTTCGACGTGCGCGCCGGTGAGATCTTCGGCGTCGCCGGCGTGCAGGGCAACGGCCAGACCGAACTCGCCGAAGTGCTCACCGGCCTGTTCGACGGTGAGGTCACCGGGTCGATCTCCCTGGACGGCAAGGAACTCACCGGGCTGAGCCCACGACAGATTCTGGACAGCGGGCTCGGATACGTGCCGGAGGACCGCGAGCACGATGGACTCATCAGCAGTTTCACCGTCAGCGAGAACCTCATCCTCGACCAGTACGGCAACGCGCCCTACTCCTCCGGGGTCGTCCTCCGGGGCAATGTCATAGAGCAGAAGGCGGGAGAACTCATCGAGGAGTTCGACGTGCGCACCCAAGCCGCCGAGGCCCCGGTGTCCTCGCTGTCCGGCGGCAACAAGCAGAAGGTCGTGATGGCCCGCGAGATGTCCAGGGAACTGCGAGTGCTGGTCGCCGCGCAACCCACACGCGGGGTCGATGTGGGGTCGATCGAGTTCTTGCACAAGCGCATCGTCGCCGAGCGCGAGCGCGGCGGGGCGGTGCTCATCATCAGCAGCGAGCTGGACGAGATCTACGCGCTGTCGGACCGGATCGCGGTCATGTACCGGGGGGCGATCATCAGTGTGGTCGGCCCTGAGACGTCCCGCGACGATATGGGCCTTCTCATGGCGGGAGTGATCAATGAGTGAGACCACGACCGCGACGACCGGGACCGAGAAGCAGCCCAGCAAGGTGCGCACCGCCCTGAGCGGTACCGCGGGTATCACGTTCCTGTCGATCGTGATGGCATTGGTGATCGGGGCCTTCTTCATCGCATTCTCCGATCCCACGGTGCAGGAGACGACCGGCTACTTCTTCGCCGCGCCGTTGGAGACCATCAGCGCCGCATGGACGGCCGTGATGGAGGCCTACAAGGCTCTGCTCACGGGGATGATCTTCGATCCCGCCAAACTGTCCACCGAAGGGCTGATCGGTGCGCTCAAACCTCTGAGCGAGACCATCACGATGGCCACCCCACTGATCCTGGCGGGCCTGTCGGTCGCGCTTGCGTTCCGGGCGGGCCTGTTCAACATCGGCGCCGAGGGACAGATCATCCTCGGCGCGATCTTCGCCAGCTACATCGGATTCGCCTTCGACCTGCCGTGGATCATCCACCTGCCCTTCGCGGTGCTCGGAGCCATCGTGGGAGGTGCCGTCTGGGGCGGGATCGCCGGTTTCCTCAAGGCCAAGACCGGCGCCCACGAGGTCATCACCACGATCATGCTCAACTGGATCGCCATCTACCTGGTGGCGTGGTTGTTGACCAAACCCGCGTTCCTGCGGGAGGGCCGGCAGGATCCGATCAGTCCGCCCGTGAATCCGAGTGCCGAGTATCCGACCTTCATCGACGACTGGCGCATGCACGCGGGCATCCTCGTGGCCCTGCTCTGCGCCGCCGGTGTCGCCTGGTTGCTGGACAAGTCGACCCTCGGCTTCCAGTTCCGGGCGGTCGGCTCGAACGCCAGTGCGGCCCGCACCGCAGGCATGAACGTCTCGCGGATGTACCTGCTGGTCATGCTCATCGCAGGTGGGCTGGCAGGCCTGGCCGGCAGCGCGCAGGTCCTGGGAACCGAGAAATCGCTGACCGGTGGGGTCTCGGCGGGGATCGGCTTCGACGCGATCACGGTGGCGCTGCTGGGTCGGGCGAACCCATGGGGAGTGGTCGCCGCCGGTCTGCTGTTCGGTGGTCTGCGGGCCGGTGGTCTGAACATGCAGACCCAGACCGGCACCCCGATCGACATCGTCCTGGTCATCCAGGCCCTGATCGTGTTGTTCATCGCGGCTCCGCCGCTGGTCCGATCGGTGTTCCGCCTGCCTGAGACGGGCGGCGCCGGATTCATGCAGACGGCGAAGGGATGGAACGCATGAGCGCCGTGGTTGCTCCCGCCCCCGAAGTGCTGCCCGAGGTGCACATCGTCCCGCCCACTCCGAGGCTGGTGAAGGTCCTCATCGGCCTGGGTGTGGTGGCCCTGGTCGTGTTCGGGCTGCTCACCCCCAGCGGCGAGGACGTGACGTTCCAGCTCACGCTGGGCGATGAGGCGCTCGCGCTGCCCGACGTGACCCTGCCCGCGAAGATCAGCGCGATCGTGTTCAGTGCGATCGCGCTGGCGGCCGCGGTGGGCGCGCTGTTCGCTTCGCGCAAGGCGAAGCCCCTGTGGCCCTACGCGACCGGCTTCGGAGTCTTCTTCGTCCTGGGTTTCCTGGCGTGGGCCGTCGCCGGAAACACGATCAATCTGGTGGGGTTGCTGCAGGGATCGCTGCTGCTCGCCGTGCCGCTGGTGTTCGGATCCATGTCGGGCATCCTGTGCGAGCGCGCCGGCGTCATCAACCTGGCGATCGAGGGACAGTTGCTCACCGGTGCCTTCGTGGCCGCGGTGGTGGCCAGCCTGACGCAGAACGCCTACCTCGGCCTCATCGCAGCGCCCCTCGGGGGGCTGTTCATCGGGCTGCTGCTGGCGATCTTCGCGATCAAGTACTGGGTGGACCAGGTCATCCTCGGTGTGGTCCTGAACGTGCTGGCCGTGGGTCTCACATCGTTCTTCTACGGGCGCCTCCTGGCACCGAACCAGGAGACCTGGAACTCCCCTCCGACCTTCTCGCCGGTCCCGATCCCGGTGCTCAGCGACATCCCGATCATCGGACCGATCCTGTTCAACCAGAACATCGTCGTGTACCTGATGTACATCGTCGTGATCGTCATCAACATCGCGCTGTTCCGCACCAAGTGGGGCTTGCGGGTGCGAGCTGTCGGCGAACACCCCACGGCAGCCGACACCGTCGGCATCAAGGTCAACTCCGTGCGGTTCCGCAACGTGCTGCTCGGTGGGCTCGTGGCCGGGCTGGGTGGGGCCTTCTTCACGGTTGCCTCGGTGGGCGCCTTCGGCAAGGAGATGACGGCGGGCAAGGGCTTCATCGCGTTGGCGGCGGTCATCTTCGGACGCTGGAAGCCGCTGGGAGCGCTCGGTGCGGCGTTGTTCTTCGGGTTCGCCGACAACCTGCAGAGTGTGCTGAGCATCATCGGCACACCGATCCCGAGCGAGTTCATGCTCATGACGCCTTACCTGGCGACGCTGCTGGCCGTGGCCGGCCTGGTCGGCAAGGTCCGGGCGCCTGCCGCGGACGGCATCCCCTACAAGAAGTCATGACCGACTGGGAGGCACTGCGCGCCGAGGCGCGGCGTGCCTTGGCGGGCAGCTACGCTCCCTACTCGCACTTCCCGGTGGGGGCGGCCGCGCTGGTCGACGACGGCAGGATCGTGTCCGGGTGCAATGTGGAGAACGCCTCGTACGGCCTGACGCTGTGCGCCGAGTGCACGCTGGTCGGTGCATTGCGTATGACCGGCGGCGGACGGCTCGTGGCCTTCTCCTGCTGCGACGGGGAGGGTGCGCTGCTGATGCCGTGCGGTAGGTGCCGGCAGTTGTTGTACGAGTTCGGCGGCCCGGGATTGCTGATCGATCATCCGGACGGGATCAAGACCCTCGACGATCTGCTCCCGAGCGCCTTCGGGCCCGCTGATCTCGGCCGGGACGTCTGACAGGATCGGGGTATGCACCTCGACGACATCCGCGCGCTGCCCAAGGTCCTGCTCCACGACCACCTCGACGGTGGCCTGCGCCCGCAGACCATCATCGACCTCGCGGACGACTGTGGCTACGACAGACTGCCCACCCGGGACGCCGGTGAGCTGGGGCAGTGGTTCGTGGAGGCTGCCGACAGCGGGTCGTTGGTGCGCTACCTGGAGACCTTCCAGCACACGGTGGCGGTCTGCCAGACGGAGGAAGCGCTGCGACGGGTGGCCGCCGAGTGTGTCGAGGATCTGGCCGACGACGGGGTGGTCTACGCCGAGGTGCGGTTCGCCCCGGAGTTGTTCACCGCGGGTGGCCTGAGCATGGGACAGGCGGTGGAGGCAGTCCTGGACGGGTTCGACACGGATCTCGACATCGAGGTCAACGCCTTGCTGTGCGCCATGCGGCAGGCTGACCGCGGCGATGAGGTCGCCGACCTGGTGATCGCCTTGCGCGACGAGGGCGTCGTGGGCATGGACATCGCCGGCCCGGAGGCCGGCTTCCCGGCCTCGCTGTTCGCCGAGCCGTTCGCGAGACTGCGCGCAGCGATGTGTCACTACACGATCCACGCCGGTGAGGCAGCCGGCGTCGAGAGCATCCGCGACGCCCTGGCCGTGTGCTCCGCCGAGCGACTCGGTCACGGCGTGCGGATCGTGGAGGACATCCGGGTGGCGGGTGACAGCGCGGAGATCGGGGACGTGGCGCGATACGTCTGGGACCGGCAGGTCCCGTTGGAGGTCTGCCCGTCATCGAACCTGCAGACCGGCATCGCCGACTCCATCGCCGAGCACCCGGTGACGCTGCTCAACGATCTCGGTTTCGCGGTCACCCTCAACACCGACAACAGGTTGATGAGCGGGACGTCGCTGAGCCGTGAGATGCACCTGCTGGTCGAGCAAGCCGGCTGGGATCTGCAGGATCTGTACGAGGCGACCGTTACGGCGGTCCATGCCTCCTTCCAGTCGTTCGACGACAAGGCCGAGTTGATCGTGAAGGGTATCCAGCCCGCGTGGGGCGTGTAGCGCCCGCGGCGTACCCTCGGAGCATGCGCAACCGCTCCGTGGCCGTGGGTCTGGGGTTGTTCGCAGCGGGGGTTCTGGTGGCAGTGGTGGTGCTGTCGCGGCTGGTCTTCGAGCAGGCACCGGTGCTGCCCGTTCTGTGGTTCCTCGCCATGCTCAGCGGGGTCGGTTTCGCGATCCTGTTGGGCTGGTTGTGGGTCCAATCGCGACGACGCCGCCGGGAGATCAGGGGGGCGGTGGGGAGGCAGCAGCAGTGAGCCGCTGCCGGCGGCGCGACACGCGGCGCGCGGGACAGCAACGGCGCGACGTTCGTCCTACCGGCCCGTTCGCCCTGACGGCGTCCGGCCCTCGTTCATCGAACCCGATCGGAAGCCCTGCGGGTCGATGTGCGCCTCCCGGAAGCCGGCCGACCGCACGGCCGCGACCACGGCCTCCTGCCACGGACCCGGTTGTTCGACCAGGTCGCGGTCGACCTCGATCCGGGCGGAGTCGCCGAGGTCCCGCACACGGATGTTGACCGAGCCGACCCGCGACGCCTGCAGTGACGAGCGCACGGCGATCTCAGCGGCTTCCACTCGCGCCAACCGGGTGGGGGAGATCTCGATGCCGTAGGCGACCCGGCTCGACAGGCACGCCGCCTGCGGCTTGTCCCACACCGGCAGGCCCCAGGCGCGGGCCGTCGCCCGGATCGTCGCCTTGTCCAGCCCGGCATCGGCCAGTGGGGTCACGGCGCCGCGTTCGGCGGCTGCCCGGATCCCCGGGCGGAACCCGGCCACCTGGTCGTCGGCGTTCGTCCCGGTCGCGACCCGGGAACCGGCGGGCAGGTCGCCGAGGTATTCGGTCACCACGTCGAGCAGTTCTGCCTTGCAGAAGTAACACCGGGAGGTGCTGTTCTGCCGGTAGCCTTCCCGCTGCATCTCGTCGGTCGGTGCCTCCCGGTGGCCGGCACCCACCAATGCGGCGAAGTCGCGGGCGTAGACGAGTTCGGCAGCAGGCAGGGAGGGGCTCACCGCCGTCACCGCGAGCACGCGGTCGGCTGGCAGCGCGCGCAGGGCAGCGGCCAGCAGGAAGGCGGAATCGACGCCGGCGGAGAAGGCGACCAGCAGTCCGGGGTAGCGGCCCAGGTCGGCCAGCAGGGCCTCGACCCGATCCGCGTTCGCACTGTCGACAACCATGTACGTAACGTAGTGCGGATGGCAGCTTCTGCACCGCCCCGGACCCCGCGATCCCTCGCCGACGACTTACGTGGCCGCACGGCCGGGCAGGTAACGCACCTGCTGCGCCTGCGACCGGATCTCCTACAGCCCTGGCCGGCCGATCTGAGCGAGTTGGCGCGTCGCGCGGCGGATGACGCCAGCGTGCTGGAGGCCCTGCAATCCCTGACGACCGTGCAACTGCGTGTGCTGGAGGTGTTCGCATGCATCCACGAGGGCACCATCGAGGACGTCCTGCAGGGTTTGCCCGACGACCCCACACAGGTCCGTGCGGCCGTGGATCGGCTCTGGCACATGGCGCTGCTGTGGGGTGGCCCC
>JALOLM010000124.1 GCA_025455985.1 Candidatus Nanopelagicales bacterium
GAACGGCGTGGCCGCGGCGTCACCGAGTGCGCAGAAGGATCGGCCGAGGATCTGCCCGCAGACGTCGTCGAGGATCTGCAACTGCGGGCGCTCCCCGCGACCGGTGTCGAAGCGGTGCAGGATGTCGTGGATGAACCAGTTGCCCTCGCGGCACGGCGTGCACTTGCCGCACGACTCGTGCTTGTAGAAGTCCAGCCAGCCCGTCACGGCCCGCACCACCGACGTGGTCTCGTCGAAGACCATGGGCGTGCCGGTGCCGAGCATGGACCCGGCTTCAGCGATCGCCTCGTAGGTCATCGGGGTGTCCAAGTGGGCCGGGGTGAGCATCGGCACCGACGACCCGCCGGGCAGCCAGAACTTCAGCTCGTGACCCTCTCGGACGCCGCCTGCGTACTCCAGGAGCTCGGCCATGGGCGTACCTAGGGGCGCTTCGTAGATTCCGGGCCGGGCGACGTGACCGGAGATCGCGAACACCTTGAAGCCCGGGGACTTCTCGGTCCCGAACGACCGGAACCAGTCCACCCCGTTGTTGACGATGTACGGGACGTTCGCGATGGTCTCGACGTTGTTGACGACGGTAGGACAGGCGTAGAGTCCGGCGACCGCAGGGAACGGCGGCTTGAGCCGGGGCTGCCCGCGACGGCCTTCCAGGGAGTCCAGCAGGGCTGTCTCCTCGCCACAGATGTACGCACCGGCACCGGCGTGGACGACAAGGTTGAGGTTGAAGCCGCTGCCCAGGATGTTGTCGCCGATCAGACCTGCTTCCCGGGCTTCGCGCACAGCGGCGAACACCCGGCGGATGACGTGCGGCACCTCGCCACGGATGTAGATGAAGGCATGGTCGGCCCGGATCGCGTACGAGGTGATGATGATCCCCTCGATGAGCGCGTGCGGGTTGGCCAGCATGATCGGGATGTCCTTGCAGGCGCCTGGCTCGGACTCGTCGGCGTTGACGACCAGGTAGTGCGGCTTGCCGTCGTTCTGCGGCACAAAACTCCACTTGAGGCCGGTGGGGAAGCCCGCGCCACCCCGGCCACGCAGACCCGAATCCTTGACGGTCGCGATCACCGCGTCCGGGTCCATCTGCAGCGCCTTGGTCAGTGCGCTATAGCCGCCGTGGCGGCGGTACCCGTCAAGGGTGAAGGAATCCGCCTCATCCCAGTGGGCCGTGATGACCGGTGTCAATGCCATCAGATGACCTCCGCGTCCGGAGCCGACATGTCATGTTCCTTGGCGTAGCGCAGGCCGGCCAGCATCAGGTCGTCGGTGGCCGGGACCGCACCGAGGCCGTCGTCGTCGATGCCCGACAGGGTGCGCTCGGTGGCCTTGAAGTCGCGGATGACCGGCCCCCGGGTGGACGTGACCTCACGACCGGCCCGCAGGTCCTCCACCAGTTGCCGGGCCGAGGTCGGCGTCATGTTGTCCATGAACTCCCAGTTGGCCGTCATCACCGGGGCGTGCGTACAAGCGGCCTGGCACTCGATGCGCTCCAGCGAGATCTTGCCGTCTTCGGTCACCTCATCATGACCGACCCCGAGGTCTCCGGAGAGCGCCTCCCAGATCGCATCGCCGCCGAGGATCCCGCAGCCGGGGTTCACGCACACTCCGAGGTGGTACTCGCCCACCGGCTCGTCCTTGAACATCGTGTAGAAACTGGCCACGGCCTTGACCTCAGCGGTGGTCAGCCCCAGCACCTCTGCACACATGATGATGCCCTCGCCGGTCACGTACCCGTCCTCGGACTGCACCAGGTGCAGCATCGGCAGCACGGCGCTGCGCGCCTGCGGGTAGCGGGAGGCCAACTCGACCATTCCCGCGCGGGTGTTCTCAGTCAATGCCATCAGCGATCCACTCCACCCATCACCGGGTCGATGCTTGCCACGGCCGCCACGACGTCTGCGACCTGGCCGCCCTCACTCATCGCCGGGACGGCCTGCAGGTTGTTGAACGATGGGTCCCGGAAGTGGACCCGGTAGGGCCGCGTGCCGCCGTCGGAGACGATGTGCACACCCAGTTCCCCGCGCGGGGCCTCGATCGACACGTAGGCCTGTCCGGCCGGCACCCGGAAACCCTCGGTGACCAGCTTGAAGTGATGGATGAGTGCCTCCATCGACTGACCCATGATGTGCCGGATGTGCTCCAAGGAGTTGCCCATCCCGTCGGACCCGATGGCCAACTGTGCGGGCCAGGCGATCTTCTTGTCCTCCACCATCACCGGGCCCGGACGCAGCTTGTCCAGGCACTGCTCGACGATGTTCAGGCTCTGCTGCATCTCCCCGAGGCGGATGAGGAACCGGCCGTAGGCGTCGCAGGACGTCTGCGTGACGACCTCGAACTCGTAGTCCTCGTAGCCGCAATAGGGCGCCATCTTGCGCAGATCCCAGGGGTAGCCGGTCGAGCGCAGCACCGGACCGGTCATGCCCAACGCGATGCACCCGGTGAGATCGAGGTAACCCACGCCCTCGGTCCGGGCGACCCAGATGGAGTTGTCGACCAGCAGGTTGGATGTATCGGGCAGCCGCTTGCGCAGGTACTTGACCAGATCGGCAACCTGCTGCTCGGCACCGTCGGGCAGGTCCTGGGCCAGCCCGCCGGGCCGGATGAACGCGTGGTTCATCCGCAGGCCGGTGACCGTCTCCAGCACGTCGAGGACATATTCGCGCTCGCGGAAACCGAAGGTCATGGCGGTGAGCGCACCGAGTTCCATGCCGCCTGTGGCCAGGCACACCAGGTGCGAGGAGATCCGGTTGAGCTCCATCAGCATCACCCGGATGACCGTTGCCCGGTCCGGGATCTGATCGGTGATGCCCAACAACTTCTCGACGCCCAGGCAGTAGGCGGTTTCGTTGAAGATCGGCGCGAGGTAGTCCATCCGGGTCACATAGGTGACGCCCTGGGTCCAGGTGCGGAACTCCATGTTCTTCTCGATACCGGTGTGCAGATACCCGATGCCCGAGCGGGCCTGAGTGACATTCTCACCGTCGAGTTCCAGGATCAGCCGCAGAACGCCGTGGGTGGACGGGTGCTGCGGGCCCATGTTGACCACGACCCGTTGGGCGATGCCTTCGTCACCCTCGACCTCGTCCCAGTCCCCCCCGCTGAGGTTGTAGACCTTGCCCTCGGTGGTGTCGTAAGCACCTGCCTCGTCGGCGGTCTCGTAGATGACCTCTTCGCTCACTTGTACTCCCGGCGGTCGTCTGGCGGTGGGATGGTGGCGCCCTTGTACTCCACGGGGATGCCCCCGAGGGGGTAGTCCTTGCGCTGCGGGTGCCCCACCCAGTCGTCGGGCATCTCGATGCGGGTCAGACCGGGGTGCCCGTCGAAGATCACCCCGAAGAAGTCGAATGTCTCGCGCTCGTGCCAGTCATTGCCCGGGTAGATCCCGACGATCGAAGGGATGTGGGGATCCTCGTCAGGGCAGGTGACCTCGACCGACAAGCGCCGGTTGTGGGTCATCGACAGCATCGGGTAGTGCACGTGCAGTTCGCGGCCGGCGTCCTGTGGCCAGTGCACGCCGCTGGCGCCCATGCACATCTCGAAGCGCAGATCCGGGTTGTCCCGCAGGACCTGCATGACGTTGATGAGGTGCTCGCGGGCGACCTCAAGGCGCAACTGTCCGTGCTCGACCACAACTTTGGAGACCGCCGGACCGAAGTCCGTGCCGAGAGTCTCGGCTAGGGTGTCCACCGCAGCGTCGAACCAGCCGCCATAGGGACGGGTGGCCGGTGGCGCAGCATGCGTCGTGCGGGCGAGGCCGCCGTAGCCACTGACATCGGGAGTTCCGCTGACACCGAAGGCACCCTGGCCGCTGGACAGCACCTCCAGGGTTTCCGTGCCGGCCGGGACGACGGCGTCGCCACCGGGGTTGTCGGGGTTGTCGGTCACCGCATGAGCCCCTTCATCTGCTCGGTGGGGACGGCCTGCATCGCCTGGGCCTCGAGCGCCACCACTTCCCGCTCACGGTTGGCGCCGAGTTTGGTGTGCTGGATCTGGTCGTGGATCTTCAGGATCGCGTCGATGAGCATCTCGGGCCTGGGCGGGCACCCGGGCAGGTACATGTCGACCGGGACGACGTGGTCCACGCCCTGCACGATCGCGTAGTTGTTGAACATCCCGCCGCTGGAGGAGCACACGCCCATTGCCAGCACCCACTTGGGATTGGGCATCTGGTCGTAGATCTGGCGCAGAACCGGGGCCATCTTCTGGCTCACCCGGCCGGCCACGATCATGAGGTCCGCTTGTCGCGGGGAGGCCCGGAACACCTCCATGCCGAAGCGCGCGAGGTCGTAACGGGGGGCTCCGGTGGCCATCATCTCGATGGCGCAACAGGCCAGCCCGAATGTGGCAGGCCACAGCGAGCCCTTGCGCGCGTAACCGGCGACAGCCTCGACAGTGGTCAGCAGTACCCCGCTGGGGAGCTTCTCCTCAATACCCATCAGTCCCACTCCAACCCGCGGCGACGCCACACGTATGCGTAGACCACCAGGAGGGTGGCGATGAACAGCAACATCTCGATCAGTCCGAACGCCGCGAGCTGGTCGAAGGCGACCGCCCATGGATAGAGGAACACGATCTCGATGTCGAAGATGATGAACAACATGGCCGTCAAGTAGTACTTCACCGGGAACTTCCCGCGGCCAATGGGCTGCGGGGTGGGCTCGATGCCGCATTCGTAGGCATCCATCTTCGCGCGGTTGTAGCGCTTAGGACCGGTGATGCTGGCGACACCGACACTGAACGCGGCGAAGGCGAAAGCCAGAAGTCCCAGGATGAGGATGGGAAGGTACACATTGCCCATCGCTATCGTCTCCTTCCGATCGGGACAATCCTAGGGCGTTGCCCGACCGCGGTGTCCATCGAGTACGGCCAGCGTCCGGTTCGTCCCTTGCACTGCTTGTGAACGCGTGCACGAGCGCCTGTCACGAGTCTAGGTCGCACCACTGTCAAGCGCGCGAGCCGGTGGTGGCGGCCCGTGCGGACCGCCACCCGACAGGCCCTTATGACGCCGGTGACTCCGCAGCGGCCGGAGCGGACACGGTGAAGGAGTTGACCATCTGCTCGAACGTGGGCTGTAGCTCGGTCCAGCGGTCAGTGGCCGACTGGGTCAGCAGCTGGTATTCCGTGGCACCGTCGAAAAGGAAGTACAACTGCGAGGTCATCGCTGTGCCCTCCACGTCGAAGTTCGCGTCTGCCATGAAGCCGTCGACACCGTTGACGGTGGTCGGGCTCAACTCGGAGATCTGCATGTTCTCGCTGCTCTGCTCGAGTTGCGGGATCACCGTCTGCTCCAGCTCGGCCTGCACCTGGTCGAGGTTGTCCGCGGTGATCTCGGTGTTCAGCTCGTACACGTTGACCACGAACGCGTCACGGTACTGCCCGCCAACCTGCGTGCCCTCGGTGTCGAACACCGCCACCGAGTCGGCGCTGCTGGCGCCGCTTTCAGCGTCCAGAGTCACGTCGCTCTTCTCTTCGAAGGGCGGTGCGTACTGGAAGCTGAAGCCGTACTGATCGCTGGTGTACGTCGTGACGTCGGCCGGTACGGACTGCTCAGCGCTCGCCGCGGGGGATGCAGAACCCGTGGTCTCCTCCGTGCCGCTCGAACATCCGGCGAGGCCCAGCACCAGCGCTGCGCCCGCCACCACAATTGAAACTCGCATTGACCACTCCCGGTTCGCCTGATTGGACGCGCCTCAGGCTACTCCCCTATGGAGCGCGACGATCCCTCCTGAGAGGTTGCGCCACGCCACGTTGCGCCAACCCGTGTCCAGCAGCAGGTTGGCCAGTCCCTGCTGATCGGGCCATGCGGCGATGGACTCGGCCAGGTACTCGTACGCCGCGGCGTTGCTGGACACCCGCTTGGCCACCGCAGGCAGCGCCTTCATCAGGTACTCCAGGTAGACGGTGCGGAACGGCGCCCACGTCGGGCTCGAGAACTCGCACACCACCAACCGGCCGCCGGGGCGGGTCACCCGATGAAGTTCCTGCAGCCCACGCACGGGGTCATGAATGTTACGCAGGCCGAACGAGATGGTGACCGCGTCGAAGCTGCTGTCAGCGAAGGGCAGCGCCATGCCGTCGCCGGCCACGAACGGAAGGTGTGGCAGCCGCTGGGCGCCGACTTGCAGCATTCCCAGTGAGAAGTCGCACGGCACGACCTGCGCACCTCGGGCCGCGAACGCCTCGCTGCTCGTTCCGGTGCCCGCGGCGAGGTCCAGAATGCGCATGCCCGGCGATACCTCGAGCGCGTCGGCGACCAGCCGCCGCCAGGTACGGGTCTGGCCGAACGCCAGGACGTCGTTGGTCAGGTCGTAGCGCTGGGCCACCCGGTCGAACATCCCGGCGACGTCGGCGGGTTGCTTGTCGAGATCGGCACGTGTCACCGCCCCAGTCTCTCACCGCACGCCGGACCCCTCGCTCTCGCGGCATGTGATCACCGGCCATACCCTGGAAAGGTGACAGATTCGCCGGTGCAGGTGCGCACGCGCCTGGTTGACCCGTCCGAACTACTGTCCTTGATTCCCGCCGATGCGGCCCCGCTGAGTTGGGTGCACGAGGGCGATGGCCTCGTCGGCTGGGATATCGCCGCCACCACGACCGTGCGCGGCCCCGAGCGGTTCGCCCGGGCTCAGCGCTGGTGGACTCGTTTCTGCGAAGCCGCCGCCTCCTTCGCCTTCGACGCCGACGAAGATTCGGTCATCACCGTGCCCGGGACCATCGCCGGACGCCGTGACGGCAAAGCGTGGATCACCACGATCAGCCCGAGCCTTCCCTCCCCCCAGCCAGCCGGTGGCACCGGCCCGCTGGCCGAGCCCAGCCCGGACGGGGCCCATTACCGCCGGATAGTGGCGGATGCGGTGGACAACATCGCCGCGGGCGTGTTCGACAAGGTGGTCCTCGCCCGTGGGGTCCGGCTGACCGGACAGATCGACACCCACTCCACACTGGCCCGGCTTGCCGACCGCTACGCCGACTGCTGGACCTTCAGCGTCCATGGCCTCATTGGTGCCACGCCGGAACTTCTCGTGCGGCGCACGGGAGAACAGGTCATGTCGCGCGTTCTGGCAGGCACAGTCCCCCGGTCTGCCGACGATCGCGAGAGCGGCCAACTGGCCAAGGGCATGGTTGCCTCACAGAAGGCCCGCGAGGAGCACGCCTACGCCGTGATGTCCGTGGCCCAGGCCCTCGGCACGCACTGCACTGATCTCGAGGTCCCAGACGAACCCGGCGTGCTGCGCCTGGCCAACGTGCAGCACCTGGCCACCGACGTGGCGCTGCATCCCACGGCGGCCGTCTGCGGAACCCCCACGGAGCGCGCTCTGCAGTACATCCTGGGCCACGAGGGCCTCGACCGTGGCCGGTACGCGGGTCCGGTGGGCTGGTTCGACGCCAATGGCGACGGTGAGTTCGGCATCGCCCTGCGCTGTGGCCAACTCACCGACGTCGGGATCGACCTGTACGCCGGCTGCGGAATCGTCGCCGGCTCGGACCCGGCCTCTGAGTTTGCCGAGTCGGAGTCGAAACTGGCCGCCATGCGCTGGGCGCTGGTCGGCGAGTAGGTCTCCGATGTGGCCCGATCCGGAGATGTCGGGGCACGTCTTGATCGGCGCGTTGGATGGGGTTCGTGCAGTTGGTTGAGGCTTGTCGCACGACGAACCTCAACCAACTACCCGAACGTCAACCAACGGCCCCCGCTGCAGCGCCGGCACCACACCCGGCCTCAGGCCGTGTCGATCCAAGTCGCCCGCAGTGCCGCCACCCGCTGGCCCGATGCGGTGAACAGCGCCGACCCCGAGAAGTACTTGCGGCCCTCTTGGCCCAACTGCGCGCCGACCACCACATAGGGTCCGGCGGGATCGAACGGCGGGTCCATGAGCAGACCCCCGGCCAAGCGTCCGGTCACCAGCGACCTGCTTCCAATGGGCCAGGCCCAGCCACTGGCGCAGTCCAGCGCGGTCCAGATCCACTCGGGCGCGATCCTGCCCCGCGGGTGCCACACACAGGCGACGAGCCCGTCCCGCACGGGGCCGGGGTGGATGCCCAGTCCATCGTCACGCAACCGGCCGCACCCGAAACAGGTCTCGTAGCGATTGGGCACAGAACCGGCGAAGTCCTGCTGCGCCGCCTGCGCCTGCGGAAGCGCGACAAAGGGAATCGGGTCGGCGACCACATCCACGGAATCCGCCTCCGCGATCAACTGGTCGTCCCGCCAGATCTCGATGTGCTCGCCGGTCACCCGCTCCTCCAGAGACTGCCGGCGACATAGCCACCGTGACCGGCGTCGGGCGGACCGTTGAGTTCCCTGGCGATCCTCACTGCAGTTCTGACCGAATCAGGCTGTACAGGCCAGCCTCGGCATTCCTGTCCACGGGGCCCACGACAACGGCGGTGATACCGGGCCGTGAGGACGCCGCGGCGATCGTG
>JALOLM010000125.1 GCA_025455985.1 Candidatus Nanopelagicales bacterium
CGCCGGGGAAGACCGCCGAAGTCTGGTTGCGGCTGCACGGACCCGACCAGGGCCCCACCGACCCCAAGGCGATGAAACGCACGGTCAAGCGGCGAGCGGTCGACGCCACCGAGTTCTACGACGCACTCGCGCCAACTGATACCACACCCGAGAAGATGCGGATCCTCAGACAGGCCAGCGCCGGACTGGTGTGGAGCAAGCAGATGTATCCGTACGACGTCAGCCGCTGGCTGGACGGTGATCCGGGAATGCCGGCACCACCGCCGGAAAGACTGTACGCCCGCAACTGCGGCTGGCGACATATGGACGCCTTCGATGTGCTTGCCATGCCGGACCCGTGGGAGTACCCGTGGTTCGCCGCGTGGGATCTCGGCTTCCACGCGATCGCGTGGGCACACCTCGATCCGGCCTTCGCGAAGTACCAGTTGTTGGTGCTTCTGCGCGAGTGGTTCCAGCACCCGAACGGGGCAATGCCTGCGTACGAGTGGAACTTCGACGACGTCAACCCACCGGTACATGTGATGGCGGCGCTGCGCGTGTTCAACATCGACGGCGGGCAGGACGTGGAGTTCCTTGAACGTGTCTTCCAGAAGTTGGTCGTCAATTTCACCTGGTGGGTGAATCGGGAGGATCCCGACGGCAACAATGTGTTCAGCGGCGGCTTCCTCGGCCTGGACAACATCAGCCCCATCGACCGCTCCCACCTGCCCGAGGGTGTCACCCTTGAGCAGGCCGATGGCACGGCATGGATGGCCTACTACGCCCTGTCGATGCTCATCATCGCCGTGGTCCTGTACCAGCAGAACCCGGTCTACGAGGACATGGTCATCAAGTTCCTCGAGCATTTCCTGCAGATCTCGCAGGCGTTGTCGGATCAAGGACTGTACGACCCCGAGGACTTCTTCTTCTACGACCGACTGCAGTTCGCCTCCGGTCAGGTCGAGCCCGTCAAGGTACGCAGTATCGCGGGGTTGATCCCGATGCTGCCGGCGGTCGGATTGCCGATCGGCGACCCACGTGTTTCCCCAGGCTTGCGTCATCGAGTCAGCAGGATCCGGCAGAAGTGGGTCGAGCGAGGTGATGACCTGATCGGCCGGGTGCGCCACGAAGGCGATCGCAGCCGGATCTTGGTTTCGGTGGTGGGTCCCGATTCGCTGTCTGCGGCCCTGCGCAGCTTCTTCAACGAGGACGCCTTCTTGTCGCCGTACGGGCTTCGGTCGGTCTCGAAGGAATACGACGGCAACCCGTTCACTGTGCCGGGGCTCCCCGGTGCGACCATCGACTACCAACCGGCGGAGTCCCCCACCGGAATGTTCGGCGGCAATTCCAACTGGCGTGGACCGATCTGGGCCCCCGTCAACTACTTGGCTATGCGCCAGTTCACGCTGCTCCACAGGTTCTTCGGTGACGATGTCACCGTGGAGTATCCGACGGGGTCCGGTCAGCAACGCAACTACGCACAGATCGCCCAGGATCTCGCAGACCGCTTCCTCGCGATCTGGCTGCCTGGACCCGATGGGCGCCGGCCGGTGTACGGCAACATCGCGCGGTTCCAGGAGGACCCTGCGTGGAAGGACAACCTGTTGTTCTACGAGTACTTCCACGGTGACAACGGTGCCGGGCTCGGCGCGTCGCACCAGACGGGGTGGACGGCTGTGGTGGTGGATCTCCTGCTCGACCCGCCGGGCAGCTCCCATGCAGTGCCTGGATGGTGAGCAAGTACCGCGGGCCGATGGTCACTGCGTGAGTCCATCACCCTGCTCACACTCGCTGCCGTGGTCCTGTCCGCGACCGGGGTGACCACCCGGGTGGAGCAGGAACTGGTCAACCGCACGGGTGGGCAAGTTCCCGTTGCTCACCATGCTGCTAGCGGCTTCGCTCACCGCGCTCATCGGTCTGAACAGGACCAGGCAGAAGCCGTCGAAACTGTCGGCGTACAGCAGGTCCATCGAGCGAAACGGCTGGTTGGGTTCGAATCCCTCCGGGCGCGCTTTCGTGGAGGGAAGTCCGTGCGGCCAGCTGCCCTGAACCGCGCGAACCGGTCACTGCAACTTGAGAATGGCGGCACCGCTCGGCCCTGAGACAGCCAGATGTCTTCAGGAACTGCACCATCATTCAGTCTGCGCTCATTGACAGCGAAGCGGTGCTGACGACAGGCTCACAAGAGTGCTCTGACTCAGAGTTGTTGCGAGCCGTAGGAGGACAAATGGACAAGGCAACGACGCGCCTACTTTGGGCCGGAGTCGCCGCCGCCGTCTGGTACACCGCCGTGGTGCTGATCGGTGCACTGGCGACCCCCGGCTATAGCCACATTGGCGAGCACGTGAGCACGTTGTACCAGTCGGGTGCGCCCAACGGGGCGTGGATCGCCGCGCTGTTCGCCGTCTACAACCTCCTCATCCTGGCGTTCGGGGTCGGGGTCTTTCGCTTGGTCTCCAATCGCGGTGGCGCGCGCCGGAGGATCGGCCAAGCGGGCGGCGTTGCTCTCGCGTTCACCGCGATCGCTGGTGTCATGGACGTCGTGTTCCGGCAGGACCCGATCGGCTCGCCGACCACCACAGCCGGCACGTTGCACGTCGCCTTCGCAGGCCTCGCCTCGCTGCTCACGATCCTGGCTATCGCGCTCGTCGCCAGTTGGGCCCTCGCCAGATCAGAACTGCGGGGATTCGGCTGGTACTCGGTCGTGACACTGGTCGTGATTGTGGTGTCCGGCCCGGTCGCCGCCGTTGCCACGGCCGGCCTGTGGCCGACGATGGGCCTGCTTGAGCGGATCCCCATCTTCGGCTTCGTCCAGTGGGCCGCCATCACGTCGATCATCCTTGCCCGCTGGCAGCCTGTCCCAGAAGCGCAGGCTAGCGCGGCTTCCGTGCGCACGTAGTTGATCGACTGGGCGGACCCAGAGTCGACGCGCGCGGTGGTCGCGTTCGGGTCAGTCTGGCGCCGCGCGTGCCTGCGTGAGCAGTTCGCGCACCAGCCACGCTTTGCCGTTGGTGTAGGCCTCCCGGTCGGCGACCAGCAGCGGAGCCAGGCGTCGCTTCTCCGCCGCGTAGCGCTGCGCCTGATCGGGGTGTGAGCGCAGGTAGTCCCGAAGGTCGACATGGTCGCGGTGGGGTGGCGAGTCGAGCACCACGAGGTACAAGTGGTGCTCGGGCAGTCCCGGCACCGGGCAGAACGCTTCACGGCCCGGGATGCCCTGGTCCCCGCGATGCCGGTGACCGAGCGCCTCCAAGGCGGCCACGGCGCGCGGAACCGACGCTTGCTCCTTCACCACTACATCGACGTCAATCACGGGCTTCGCAGCCAAGCCCGGGACGGCCGTGCTGCCCACATGCTCGATGCACACAGCGAGCGAGGCCACGGCCGGCAACAAGTGCCTGCGCACGGCCTCGAAAGCGGAAGGCCATTCTTGGTCGTAGTCAACAACCACCGCAGACCTGTGGACCCGCGCGCCTGCGCCGCCGGGGTCGGCAGATGACCCCACAGCCGCGGCGGGTGAACCCTGGGGGTCGTCGGATCGGCTGGCCATGGCCGCACCTTACTTACGCGGCGGGGAAGTTGAGCCCGCGCCCGGCTGTGAGGTTCATGTCGACGGGGAACCCGTCCCCGGCGAGCAATCTTGCGATTGCCCGACTGCCCAAAGCGGAGGCTTTCGGCTACCCGGTTGGCGTTTCCGCGCGCTGCTTGAACCCAGGGATCAGTCCCGTTGCCGTGTTGGCGCGCAGGGCGGCCCACCAGCCTCATCGCGGCTGACCCGCGGTTTCAACCGCGCGCAATATCGACTGATACCAGGAGGTGGTCAGCAATGGCTGATGTTCTGATCCGCGATGTGCCTGACGCGGTGCTGGCGGCAGTAGACGTACATGCTGCCCGGTCAGGCCAGTCGCGGGTCGAGTACATCCGCAGACGTTTGGCCTCGGATGCCGCCACTGCGAACTCGGCGGTCTCCCCTAACGACCTTCGCAACTTAGGGGAAACGTTCGCCGATCTGGTCGACGATAAGGTCATGGGCGACGCGTGGCGGTGACGGACTGGCTGATCGGCAAGTCCGGACTGGCGCCTCGGGACGCGGATGCATCGCGGGTGAGCAGCACTCCCCCCGGACGCAACTACCGCGAATACAATCCTGAGGTGGGCGCTAATCAGGCCGTCACAAGGGTCAAGCTCAGTACTGGCGTGACCCTCGCCTTCATGGAGCAGGGCGACCGCTCCGGCACCCCGGTTCTCCTTCTGCACGCCTGGGCTGAGTCACTGCGGTGCTTCGACCGCCTGGCACCACTGCTGCCGCCTTCGCTGCGCGTGTTTACGTTGGATCAACGCGGCCACGGCGATGAGGACAAGCCCCCTGACGGTTACGACCTGGACACGTTGGCGACTGACGTCGTGGCCTTCTTGGACGCGGTCGGACTCTCGTCCGTCGTGCTGGCAGGCTCCTCCAGTGGCGGGTATGTGGCTCAACAGGTGGCAGTCAGCCATCCCGATCGGGTTGCAGGCCTCGTTCTCATCGGTTCGCCCCGCAGCCTGAACAGTCGCCCACCCTTCGCCGACGAAATCGAGCAACTCGCGGACCCCGTCGACCCAATCTGGGTGAGGCAATTCCTCACATGGTTCCCGTTGTGGCACGACGTACCCGCTTGGTACATCGAAGACCGTGCGCGTGAGGCGGTACGCATTCCCGCCAACGTGTGGCAGGCGAGTTTTGCCGGCCTGATCTCATCGCCATCCCCTACTGAGGTGGGAACGATCTCGACACCCACCCTGATGCTCTGGGGGGATCGCGACCAGTTGCTGGCGCGAGACGATCAGCTTGCCCTGGCAGCCGCCATCCCGAATTCCAAGCTTGTCGTCTGCGAGGGCACCGGACACCTGCTTCTCTGGGAACAACCGGAGTTCGTGGCCGCCCACATCACACGCTTCGTTGGCAGGCCCGCCCTTTGGGCGCGGCCCGGGTCACGACCCTAGCTCGACGGGGGTCCAGACCGGCCAGTCCGGGGAGCCGACGAGCAGGCCGTACTCGTAACTGGCGATCAGCTGAAGCGGCGTCGCTGCGAGAGTGTTGTCGTAGACGTAGGTGCGCTCGGCCAGAACACGTGCCTGGACCACGAGGCTCCACAGCCGGTGATATCGCTCGCGGATCTTCTCCTCGGGCACGCTATGCCCCCCACGGCGAACGCGGTCGCGCACCCGTGCCACCGTGAGGCCTTCCGGGACGAGCACGACGTGCAGGTTCACGTGGTACCCCGCGGCCTGGGCGTCGTGGATGAGGGCGAGCTTGCTCGGGTGGCTGAATACGGTTTCGGTGATGAAAGATGTGCGGGCCGCTATCAGCTCCTGGCGTTGCTCGGCAGCGACCTGGGACGCCTCGTAGGCGTGCTCAGCCTGGGCCAACGGCCACCGCAGGGCCGCGATGACATCTGCATTCACGAATGGCAGGCGGGTGACGGGGGCGATAATGCGGGTGGCCAGCGTGGTCTTGCCGGCACCGTTCGGTCCTGCAATCAGGTGCAGGACCGGGTCGGGGGACGCCACAGCAGTATCGGTCAGCGCCTGCCGCGGCGATGGCGCGACGAAGCCGTAGCTCCCGGGCCGCCGCGCTCGACGGTGCGGCCCTGGGGGTCGGCCTCCACCCATGTGTCGCCAGCGGCGATGAACTCGTCCTCAAGGTTGAGGCCCATGCGCAGTTCGGCCATCCGCTCATCCCACTCGGCACGCACGACGGCCTGCTCCCGGGCACCGAGCTCGTCATAGGACGCACGCCCTGCTAGAACCTCGGCGATATCGCGGACGCTGACGGCCCGGGAGGCCTCGAGCTCACGGCCGATCCGCGCCCAATGGTTTATCTGCTGGGCGGCGCTGCGGCTGAGGGCCTCCCCCGCAGACTTCGCCGCGGCGAACAGGTCCTCGTCGATACGGGTCGGTGCACTGCTGGCCATGGCTCCTCCTCGATCGACCTTCACTGTAGCAGTCTGCTACACACTGGTGACGGTGACCAGTTCTGCCCGGATCATCAACCCCTCGTCAGGCGCGGCAACCTGCCCTGTTGGCCGCGACCATGGCCATATCGTGACCTCCGCCTACCTTGCGGCGGCGGTCGGCGTCATAGCTCGTCAGGGGCACGTTCCCCCAACGAAGCCACCGCCAGGCGGCACGTTCTCGTCGGCCCTACCGAACGGTGTGCCGCCTGTACCGTTGCGGGCCGCGATGAAGTTCACGACCGCGCCGCTGTCGTTGTTCAGCCCCGCGTACCCGGGAAGGCGAATCGTTGTCGATTGATTCTGCCGCAGCCGGAAGTCGTAGTCCTGGGACCCAAGGATGTCCTTCCCGCTGGCAGAGATGGTGTTGGCAAGGCTGCCTGTACCACCGATCACGGCGCATGCGGTGAAACTGTCGCCGACCGAGGTCCCGACATTGAAGTGGATACCGTTCTTTGGCAGCACCGCCGTACTGGCCGTGCTACCGGGCTGCTCGATCACGTTCCCCGTGATGGTGGTGTTGATGTTGCCGGACGCAGCCGTGTCGCCGCCGCCAGCCACCACGTGGATTCCGTGCTCGTTGTAGCCGCGGATCTGGTTGTTCGTCACGCCCCAGGTCATCGTCCCTTCGCCCAGGTTCTGCAACTTCAGCCCCGATCCCTCCGCAGAT
>JALOLM010000462.1 GCA_025455985.1 Candidatus Nanopelagicales bacterium
CTTCGATGAGGTCGGTCACGGAGGCCGACACGAGGGCTGCCAGGGCGTCGGGGGTCATGGGCCCATGCTAATGGCGTGCCGGCAGGCCGCCGACAGCCGATTCCGCCGCTGCGGCGGCCGCCCAGCCACCCCCCGCCGCCCACCCACGCGGCGCCCCACGAAGCGCCGCCGCCCCCGAAGCCCCCGTCGCCGCCGGCCCCGAGCTCGAGGTTGCGTTGCGCGTGCTCCGCTCGACACGGGCCTGCGTTGCGCCTGCGACGCGAAACCGACCGAGGTGCAACGCAACCGGGTCAGGCCGCAAGGCGGGTGCGGTGGGCCATCGTGCGGCGGATCCGTTCGATGACGTCGTCTGGGCGGTGGGTGAGGTCATCCCACGTGAATCGCAGGACGACGTAGCCCGCGGCGGCAAGACGTTGGTCGCGCGTCCGGTCAGCCTGGAACCGGTCCGGACCGTGGAACTCATGCCCATCGAGCTCGACGACGATCAGCGTCTCCTCGTGGAGGGCGTCGACGTCGCCGATCTTGCCCTCCGCGTCGTGGACCGGCGTGTTGAACCGCCAGCCCGCACCCAGCGCGCCGACCCGTCGGTGGAAGTGCCACTCGAGGACCGAGTACGGCCGCCCGGCGCATGTCCCGGCGACGAACCGCGCCCGCTCGGCACCGTGTCGGCCCCTGGCTGTGGCTGCGGCCATCCGCAGGTCGGCCGTCGTGAGGATCCCCCGGCGGAGCGCGTCACAGGCCATCGCGACCGACGCGGGCGGCTCGCAGGTGCACAGCAGGTCGGCGACGGTGCGCGGGGGCGTGGTGACCCGCATCCCGTCCACATCTGCCCGGCGGTGCCGTGGCTGACGACCATGCCGCCGGTGAGCCACACCGCCCGGGCTCGCTGCCATGGACCCTCGTCCACCTCGCGATGTCGGAGCACGTACGCGGTGATCGGGACCCAGAGACCCGAGCCGATGAGGCGGCGCTGGCGGCCGTCGGACCAGCCCTCGCGGCGGGCCTGCGACCGGGTGAAGACGCCGTCCTGAGCTGCGGCGACGACCGGCACCTCAAGCCCACTGGGCAGTGGAGCCCGGCGGGCGAGCCGGTGGTGGACATGCCCAGGATCCAAGCCCTTGTGGCGAACCGCGACCAGCCCTGCACCGCGATCTGTGGACAGCCGCCGACTCGGCAACGACGGGGGTGGCTGTGCGTCGCGCCGTGGCCAGCCCGCCCCGCAGCCGCCCGCCCGCCCCGCAGCCCCGCCCGCCCCAGGGATTGAGCCGCACCGCTCCGCGCCCGAGCCCGGTTGCGTTGCGTTTCCTTCACGCGACATGGACCTGCGTTGCGTCCCGGACGCGAAACCGATCGAGACGCAACGCATCGCCGTACCGTCTCGCGGGCCGCGGCTGATTTGGGGGCGCGGGGGGTGGTCGGTAGGATGATGACCGCCCTGGCCCCCGTAGCTCAGGGGATAGAGCGGTGCCCTCCGGAGGCATGCGCGCAGGTTCGAATCCTGCCGGGGGCACCCGTGGCTCCGGTGTCGAGGGACAACCTGCAGGGGCTGCCAGCACGACAAGCGGCTGGGTGGTCGGCACAGGCCAGTGATACCGCCAGTCGCGCGGTCGGGACCTCACATCGCGAGCCATCTGCGCCAGCCGACCTTGGTCGCGCCCGCCTGCGGCACCCGGTCGAGGCCCTGGCTCATTCGGGTGAACCCTTCGGCCTCGTGCACTGAGCGTCACGGCCCACGTGGGAGAAATGCCATGCCATGCCGCTTTCTCACCCATTCGCCGGTCACACCGAGATCACCTTCGGTGATATCATTGGGTCATCCCACGCATCTTTTACGCCCTTCGCGGCGCTGCTACCGCTATGCAGGAGTCGACCGCCTTGTCCACCATCACCACCAGCCGGAGCCGCGCGTCCCTCGCGCTCGCCACGGCCCTTGCCCTCGTCGCGGCGATGTTCTCGATCGGGATCAGCCCGGCTTCTGCAGACCCGGTGTTCGCCACGGTGACGGGCCATGCCGCTCAGTCCTCCACCAACAACCAGATCGCGACGTGGTGCGGGTCGAAGACCGCTGGCAAGAAGATCGAGCCTGTCAGTTCCTCGCCCTACCAGCTGGAGGATGACTACAAGCTTGTCGTTGTGAAAGCTGGTGCCAACCAGCAGGGCAACTTCGCGAACACCCTCTTCGGAGAAACGGGCTCCGGGGAAAGGCCCTCGAAGGGTCAATGGGTCTGGGCTGACACCAACGGCAATGGCAAGCCCGAGATCGGAACCGAGGACAAAGACTCCATCTCGCACATCATCGTGTGCTTCAAGGACAGCGTGACGCCCTCCGAGGGGTCGATCAAGGCGGTCAAGAACTGGACCGTCAACGGACCCGAGGAGTACTCGGACGGGAAGCCGGGAGACCTGCTCCTCAACAACGAGGTGAAGGACTGGAACACCAGCTACGCCTTCCCGGCTGACACCGAGGTCACGGTCGTCGAGGACACGAACAGCACGCCACCCAGCGCCACGGGGTGGACCTGCACGGTAGACGAGAGCGCCACCACCTATCAGGTGGGGACCGACGAGCCCAGCCCCACCCCGCCGACCGTGACGATCACCTCTGAGACCTTCGTCACGGTAACCGTGACGAACACGGCCGACTGCAGTCAAACCATCACGCAGCCGGCCGAGGGTGCGGTTGA
>JALOLM010000126.1 GCA_025455985.1 Candidatus Nanopelagicales bacterium
CGCCGACGTCGACATCCGGCAGTGGTGGGAGCAGGTTGCCTGGGTGCCGCAGAACCCGCTGATGCTGCCGGGCACCATCAGCGAGAACCTCACGCTGTGCCGCGACACCGACGTGGACGAAGTGCTTGCGCAGACCCGCTTGACCGAGTGGGTGGCCAGCCTGCCCGATGGCCTGAACACGGTCATCGGAGAGGGCGGACGACCGGTCTCGGTTGGCCAGGCGCGACGCATCTCCCTGGCGAGGGCGCTGCTGCGCGGCGCGACTGTGCTGATGCTCGACGAGCCCACTGCCGGCGTCGACCAGCAGTCCGAGCAGGCGATCCTGGAGACCCTGCGCGACACCGACGCCACGGTGATCGTCGTCGGGCACCGAGGTGCGATCGAGAAGATCGCCGACCACGTGGTCGAGGTAGGGGCGGTCGTATGATCCTTCGCGACCCCGCTGTCAAACGGCTGAGCAGTCTCTACCGACCTGCCTCGGGACGACTGTGGTGGGCCGCGGTGCTCGGCGCGCTGGCCTTGGGCTGCTCGGTGGGACTGATGGCCGTGAGTGCGTGGCTCATCTCCCGGGCATGGCAGCAGCCACCGATCCTTTTCCTGCAGGTCGCCGTGGTCAGCGTGCGGGCTTTCGGCATCGGCCGCGGCGCCTTCCGGTACGCCGAGCGTCTTGTCAGCCACCAGGCCGCCTTCCGCTCGCTTGTCGACCTGCGGGTCAGCCTGTACGAGCGGCTCATCCCGCTGGCCCCGGCGGGACTGCCGGCTTTCAAGCGCGGTGACCTGTTGCGCCGCATGGTCGACGATGTCGAGGCCATGTCGGACCTGAGCCTGCGGGTGCTGTTGCCTGTCTTCTCGGCCGTGATCGTCGGCACCGGCTCGGTCATCCTCACCGCCTGGCTGCTGCCCGCCTCCGGGGTCATCATGGCCGTGGCCCTGCTGCTGGGGGGCATCGCCGTCCCGGCGGTGATCATCTGGTCATCCGGGCGCGGTCAAGCGGTCCAGGCCCCTTTGCAGGCCGAGCTCTCAGCGGAGATCTTGACCTCACTGCAGGCCGGACCCGAGCTGATGGTTCTCGGCGCGGACGACGAGTACGGGCGACGGATCGCGGACGTCGACGCCTCATTGACCGCTGCCATGCGACGCACCGCTGTGGGCTCCGCGCTGTCGTCGGCGTTGGGCATCCTCATCCAGGGGGCGGCGGTGATCGCGATGATTCTGGTTGCAGTGCCGGCCGTCCGGTCCGGGACTCTGCCCGGGGTCAATCTCGCGGTGGTGGTCCTGTTGCCCCTAGCCGCGTACGAGGCCGTTGCGGTGTTGGCCCCCGCTGCTCTGGCGGCGATCAAGGTCCGGTCCGCGGCCCGGCGCCTGGTCGAGATCATGGATGCCGAACCGCCCGTCGAGCAGCCCGAGCAGCCTGCGGAAGCGGCCGGGGCGGATGTGGTCGTTTCGAGCCTGTCCGCGTCCTACCCGACCGGACCGGTCGCGGTGGCCGGCGTTGACATAGTTGTGTCTGAGGGTCAGCGGGTGGGCCTGGTCGGGGAGTCGGGCAGCGGCAAGTCAACAGTGCTCAACGTGCTCGCCGGGTTCTTGGCCTATCAGGGCTGCGCGCAGTTGGGCGGGACAGAATTGCGCAACCAAGACGGGGAAGAGATTCGCGACGTCGTGCTGTGGACTCCGCAGGTTCCGCACGTGTTCGACGCGGACGTCGCAGCGAACCTGCGCATGGCCAAGCCCGACGCCACCGATGAGGAGTTGACGTCGGCCTTGGAGGCGGTGGGACTGCCGATGGAACTCGACCGGGCGGTGGGCCAGCACGGAGCGACGTTGTCCGGTGGTCAGCGTCAGCGGTTGGGCCTGGCGCGCGCGGTACTGGCCGACCACCCGGTTGTCCTGCTGGACGAACCGACCGAGCACCTCGACCCCGCCACGGCGGCGGCTGTGTTGGAAACCGTCGAGCGGGTGACGCGGGGCCGTTCGCTGGTGGTGGTCACCCATCAGCCGATCGACTGGCTGGACGAGCATGTGGTGGTCGAACCGGCGAGGTCCGTATGAAGCCGCTGGAGGAGATCATCGACCCCGGGTGGGCGCAGGCGCTGGCCCCGGTTGAACCGGAGATCCGGGCGATGGGGGACTTCCTTCGCGCACAACCGGCCTACCTGCCGGCCGGCGCCGACGTCCTGCGGGCCTTCACCTACCCCTTCGACGCGGCCGAGGTGTTGATCGTCGGCCAGGATCCCTACCCGACGCCTGGGCACCCGATCGGCCTGAGTTTCGCCGTGGCGCCCGATGTGCGCCCGCTGCCCGGTTCGCTGCTGAACATCTACAAGGAACTGGTGTCAGACCTCGGTGTCGCGATGCCGTCGAACGGTGACCTGCGGCCATGGGCGCAACGTGGGGTCGTGCTGCTCAACAGGGTGTTGTCAGTGGCTCCGGGACGATCGGCCTCGCATCGGGGCAAGGGCTGGGAGCCCATCACCGAAAGGGCGATCGTCGCATTGGCCAGTCGCGGCACGCCGCTAGTCGCGATCCTGTGGGGCCGCGACGCGCAGACCCTTACGCCCATGCTGCGCGAGCACGACGTGCCGGTGTTGACCAGTGCCCACCCGAGTCCGCTGTCGGCCCACCGCGGGTTCTTCGGATCCCGGCCTTTCAGCAGGGCGAACGCGGCGCTGGTTGCCCAAGGCGGGACGCCGATCGACTGGAGCCTGCCTTAGTCAGCCCCCCGGCACTGCTGCTCATGAGGCGTTCTTCGCCGCCGAAAGTGGGCATGGGACCTCTGGTTCTGCCAGTATTCAGCGGTCAGGATCACACCATTTCCGGCAATTCGGGCATCTTTTCCGCGCAAAGATGGCAGTTTCCTGAATCAGACTTCGCTCCGTGCCACCTTTCGGCGTCGACGGATTACGAAACGAGGGCCTGTACACCAGCCGCGCGACATGCGGGAACTCTCTGGGATGGACGGGATGTTGTCCGTGCAGGTTCACCACCCATCACCCCGCCGCCCCCTTTCGATCAGAAGGGCCTCTGTCAGGGCGAGCTAGTCGGCTTCTTCGTCGGTGAACTCCACGACCTCGTCGGCCAACACTGTCGCGTTGCCCTCGGCGTCAATAGCGGTGATGGTCTCTTCGATGAACCCGTTGCCGTCTGCGTCCTCCTCAACGACCAGATCGTCGATGACTGCCTCGCCGGTCTCGGTGTCCACCGCCGCCACGATGTCCTCGGCGATGATGTCGCCGTCGTCGGTCACCTCGGCCGAGCCGGCTTCGAACACCTCGATGTTGTCGTTCTCGCTCATGCGATCCTCCTTGTTGGGGAGTTAGACGCTAATGCGCGAGGCCTGTCGGATGCGCGACCAATCCGTTGTTGCAGGGGCATCGAAGAGTTTCCAGAGACGAGAGGACCCTAATGAACCGACGTGTCGTTGTACTGTCCACCACCGCTTTGATTGCCCTGGCCGGGTGCAGTTCCGCTGACTCCTCAGAGACGGCGGCCAGCCAGTCCCCGAGCGCAATGGAGAAGTCCCCCAGCGCGATGGAGAAATCCCCCAGTGCCATGGAGAAGACGCCCGAGGCCATGGCCGGCGGCGCCTACGTCACCGAGACTCAGTTCCGCGAGGATCCCAGCGCGTACGAGGACGGCAACACGGTGCTGTTCTTCCACGCCGGATGGTGCCCGGATTGCCAGGCGACGGACAAATCGATCCAGGAGACCGGTGTTCCGAAGGACATCAACATCGTGAAGGTCGACTTCGACAGTGCGAACGATCTGCGCAAGCAGTACGGGATCACCCAGCAGCACACCTTCGTCCTGATCGGGCCGAACGGCGAGGAGATCAAGAAGTGGACGGGTACCTTCACCGCGGATGACATCAACGCCCAGGTGAGCTGATGCTCGCGCTACTCGGCGCGTTCATTGCAGGGGTTCTCACGACCCTGGCCCCGTGCGTCCTGCCCATGCTGCCGGTGATCGTGGGTGGCTCCTTGACGGGTACGGGGTCGGATCGCAGGCGAGCCTATGTGATCACCGCCTCGTTGGGCGTCTCGGTGGTCGTGTTCACCCTGCTGCTCAAGGCGTCCACCGCCTTCATCGACATCCCGCCCCGGACGTGGGCGTTGTTCAGCGGCGGTCTGCTGATCCTGCTCGGTGTCATCAGCCTGTTCCCGGGAATCTGGGAAAGGTTGTCCGCGAGGTTGTCGCTGCAGTCCAGGACCACGACAGGCCTTGCGGAGGCACGAGGGCGCGAAGGCCTGGGCGGACAGATCCTGACGGGTGCGGCGCTCGGGCCGGTCTTCTCCAGTTGCAGCCCCCTGTACGCCTACGTCGTGGTGACAGTGCTGCCCGCGCAGTTCGGCTACGGCATGCTGCTGCTGGCCGCCTATGTCGTGGGGCTGTGCGGGACGCTGCTGGTCGTGGCGCTGCTCGGGCAGAAGTTTGTGCGTCGAATGGGCTGGGCAGCAGATCCGCACGGCTGGTTCCGCAAGGTCATCGGCATCGCGTTCATCCTGGTCGGGATCTTCGTGCTCACCGGCGCGGACAAGGACCTTCAGGCCTGGATCATCCAGAACTCACCGGTCCGGCCCTGGGAGCTGGATTCGGGGTTCATTCCGGAGAACTGAATCTCCAACCCTGTGGTCGTGGCACCACCGAACGCAGTTACCCCGCTACGGGTGAGTGCATGGTCTTGGCCCTTTCGTAGAATCGATGGTTGTGGGCGCAGATGCCCATGTGTCTATTGAGGAGTTTGTGTATGGACGGCTCTGTATTCCAGGCCATCTTGTTGGCGTTCGTCTTCATGGCGTACCTGATCCTGGTGTTCGTCATCGTCGGGGACCTCATGCGTGACCGTGAGCTCAGCGGCTGGTGGAAGGCAGTGTGGATCATCGCGCTGGTTCTGATCCCGTGGCTGACCGGACTGATCTACCTGATCGCGCGCGGCAAGGGAATGGCCGAGCGTTCGGCGGCCCAGGCCCAGGAGATCCAGAAGGCCCAGGCCGACTACATCAAGTCGGTCTCCGGCAGCACCGACCCTGCGGCCCAGATCGCCCAGGCGAAGAAGCTGCACGACGACGGCGTGATCTCCGACGAGGAGTTCGCCCAGCTGAAGTCGAAGGCCCTGGCTTCCTGAAGTCACACGAAAGCGCCCCTCACCTAGTGGCGGGGGGCGCTTTCGCGTGTCTCGAACCCGAAAGCCGCGATCAGCGCGCCGACCGCGCACAGGCCTGCGGAGATCAGCTGGGCCGTGCGGAACCCGGACGCCAGACCGTCTCCTGAGGCTGCGATGCCGGCGGCCGCCGGTAGGACGGCGATCGCGATGAGCCCGGCCACCCGGGCCACGGCGTTGTTCACCCCGGAGGCGGTTCCGGACTGGTCAGGAGTCACCTCCAGCAGCGCGGCCGTCGTGACCGGGGCGACCACCAGCACAAGCCCGAACGCGAAGACCAGCATGGCGGGCAGCAGCGTTGTGAAGTAGGAGTCACCGGGGCCGATCAGCGACAGCAAAGCCAGGCCCACCGCCATCACCAGCGGCCCGGCGGTGAGGAACCATCGGGGCCCCCACCGGCTGACCAGTCCCCCTACCCGGGAGCTGAGCAGGGCCAGGATCACCGTGATCGGCAGCCCCGCGGCGCCTGCGGCCACGGCTGAGTAGCCCATCACGATCTGGACGTAGATGGTCACCAGGAACGTGGCCGCACTCAGAGCGCCGTACACCACGAACGTCACGAGGTTCGCGACGCTGAAACTCCTGATCCTGAACAGGCTCAACGGCACCATTGGGGGTGGTTGCCCCGTGTGGCCGCGCCGAGCCTCCAAGGCGATGAAGCCCGCGAGCAGCAAGACCCCGCTGCCGACCAGGATCCAGGTCAGGCCGCCAAGGCGCTGCGCTTCGATGAGCGGTCCCACCACCAAGCCCAGGCCGATGGTCGCCAACCCGGCTCCAAGCAGGTCCAGTTGCGAGATCAGCGAGGCCGGCGTCCGGGTGCCGGGCGAATCCGGGACGGCCGATCGGGCGAGCCAGACGGCGACAGCGGCCAGTGGCAGGTTGATCAGGAAGGCCACCCGCCACCCGGCCGGGAAGGCATCCACCAGCCCGCCGCCGACGAAGGGCCCGAGCGCGGTGAACACCCCGGAAAGGCCCGACCACGCCCCGATCGCCTTGCCCCGGTCGGCGCCGGCGAACTCGGAGTTCAGCAGGGCCAGTGAGGTCGGCACGAGCAGCGCCGCGAACACCCCTTGGAGCATGCGCGCGACCACCAGCGCGGCGATCGTCGGCGACAGGCCGCAGGCGACGCTGGCCAGCGCGAACCCCACCGTTCCGAGGATGAAGACCCGGCGTTTGCCCAGCAGGTCGCCCAGCGCCCCGCCCACAAGAACCAACGCGCCAAGGGTCAGCAGGTAACCATCGAGCACCCACTGCATCCCCGCGAAGCCGCCGCCGAGGTCGTTGGCGATCTGCGGAGCGGCGACCGTCACGATCGTGGAGTCGAGGAAAGCCATCCCCGAACCGACGACGCTTGCCGCCAGGGCCCGGCGCCCGGCGGGCGAGCCGAGGGCCAGGGTCATGGGCACAGGCTAGATGTCAAT
>JALOLM010000127.1 GCA_025455985.1 Candidatus Nanopelagicales bacterium
GCCTCTTCCGCATGGGCGGCAGGACGCTCCGCCCGTTCCGTATGTACATCGGCAGGAACCGGCGCTGTCTGGAGGGCGTTGCGAGAGTTGATCGCGGTCGTCTGTCCCAACTGCGACGACCCGTCTGTGCTGTGCACCAGCGGGCGTCGGGGAGCTGGACCGACCACCCCGGAAGGGGCGCTGCTCGGCGCTGACCGCGGCAGCGAGCAGTGCCCTAAGAAAAGGGGGACAGCGGAGTCGACTGCCCCAGGGCTACGCCTCGGGCTGACCTCCACCGCGCAGTTCGCGCGGCTCGTTGCCCGTGCGACGTTCCCATTTCGACAACTCGGTCTCAAGGGCCTTCATGATCTCGAAGACCTGCGACGGGGGGATCCGCACACGAGAAACCACCTGAGCCTGAACGCTGGAACCGTCCGGGTCCTCAGATGGCAGTGGCGGTGAGGCAATAGCAGCGAAGTCGATGACGAAGGTTTCCCCGGACTGCCACACCAGAACGAAGTCGGCGTAGTGGCCGCCTGCGTCAACCGGGGGAATCAGGTTGATGTTCTGAGGATGTTGCGTCATGGACCAAGGCTAGTGTCGGACGCTGGTCGGGTGTCTGCGGCCACGGGACAAGATCGCTGGCGGCGGCGACCCGTTGCGCGAACGTCAGCCACGGTGGCGAGCTCTTGAGGACTGCAATGTCAGACGCTTCGAGCTCAGCCAACTCTTGGGTCGGTTGTTCCCCGACCCACACAGCCCGGGTAGCCGGTTGGGTGTCGACCAGGAAGGCGGCGACGTACGCCAGCGCTGCGGCGTGTTTGCACCAGCCGTAATCACATCCGTAGGGACAGGTGCAGGTGGCGTCGATCCGATCGCTGCCGGAAATCACAACCTTGGCCAAACGCACCGTGTAGGGCCTGCGTGCTGAACCCTGGATCCGGGCGCTGAATCCCTGATCGTCCGCCTCGAGGCCCAGTACCTGGCCGGCGCGGGCGTACGTGCGGCCGCGGCCGAGGATCGCCGCGCTGGTCTCGACCTCGGCGGCATGCAGGATGTCCAACGCCGCGGGGTGGGTCACTTTCCCCGGCTTCGGCACCGCGACTCCGCCTTCGACCGCGATACGGGGTTTGGCCTCGAACCACCCGCCGCGGCTGCGCGGACTCACTGCAGAACCTCTTCGCGAACCAGACCCACCAATGCCGTGAGTTCATCGTCGGACAGTTCGGTGACGGCAGTGTCGGTCGACCTGATGACCGACGCGGCCAGTTCCCGCTTGGATTGCAGTGCTTTGTCGATGCGGTCCTCCAGGGTTCCGGGACAGACGAGCACATGGACAGAGACTTTCTGGTGCTGACCGATCCGCCACACGCGGTCGGAGGCCTGGTCCTCCACCGCGGGGTTCCACCATCGGTCGAGGTGGATCACGTGGTTGGCCCGGACCAGTGTGAGACCGGTGCCACCAGCCTTCAGAGATGCGATCAGGATGGGCGGTCCTTGCGCTTCGCTGAACCGGGCGACAGTGGCCGCGCGGGTCTTGCGGGAGTCGGAACCGGTGAGAGTCGCTACCTCCACGGCCAGTGCGCTTTCGAGGTGTGCGGCGAGGTCGGGGACGAATGAGGCGAACTGGGTGAACACGACCACCGCCTGGCCCTCGTCGACGATCTGCGCACACAAGTCCACCAGTCGGCTGATCTTGCCCGACCGGTCGCCGAGGCTGCGGCGCGACTCGGTGAGCAACGAGGGATGCACGCAGATCTGCTTGAGACGCGAGATCCCCGCGAGCACGGTGGCGCGCCGGCGTTGTCTGCCGTCCCCGGCCGTTCCCGCGGCCTGCCGTAGTTCATCGAGCGCGCCCACCATGTCGGCCACCACCGCCTCGTAGGCGCCCACCTGCTCACGGGTCAGCGTGCAGTCGTCGCGGATGACCTGTCGATCCGGCAGGTCCGGCAGGACCCCGGGATCGGTCTTCACCCGGCGCAGGACGAACGGACTCACGACGGCGCGAAGCCGGGACAGGTCGTGGCTGTCCGCGTACCTGTCCATGAATCGCTTACGTCGTGGCAGCAGGCCAGGCTGAGCGAAAGCGAACAACGACCACAGGTCCCCGAGGTGGTTCTCGACGGGTGTGCCGGTCACAGCCAGGCGATGCGTCGCCTGCAGGGATCGCGCGGCGCGGGCCGCCTGCGTGTCCGGGTTCTTGATCGCCTGCGCCTCATCGAGGACGACCCGGTGCCAGACCTGCTCCCGCAGGGACTGGTCGCGCGCCAGCAGACCGTAGGTGGTCACGACGATGTCGGCGTCGATCGGTCCGCGCTCGGAGCCGTGGAACGGCTGTATCCGCAACCCCGGGGTGAACTCGGCGGCTTGACGGGCCCAGGTGTCGACCAGCGTGACCGGGCACACCACCAGCGTCGGTCCTTCGTGATCCGCCTGGATCCAACTCAGCACCTGAAGCGTCTTGCCCAGACCCATGTCGTCGGCGAGCACTCCACCGACCTCGTTGTCGGCCAACCAGGTGAGCCACTCCAGCCCCGCCACCTGATACGGCCGAAGCGTGGCTTTCACGCCCGTGGGTGGGCGAATGCTCCGGGCGGGACGCAGCCCCTGAGGTAGGAGGGCTCCGGTGTCCATCTCGACGCCCTCGAACGCGACGTCATCCAGCAGGTCTGCGGGTTGTACACCGCGACGGAGTCGGCGGGCCAACGCCGCGAGCCGGTCAGCGTCGCCCGGACCCACCCGTAGCCAGCGGCCTTTCACGGACACCAGCTCCGACTTCGAGGCTGCCAGTGCCGCGAGCTCCTGCTGGGTGAGGGTCTCGCCGTCCACCTCGACGTCAGCCTGCAAGCCCAGCGACGCGATCTCCACGGTCCCGGTTCCGCGGGAGGCAGTCAGCCGTCGCCTCACCGGGGAGGTGCGCAGTAGGCCGCCGGGGACGATCACGTCGAAACCGGCTGCCTGCACGCGCGGTGCCACCCGATCCAGAAACTCGATAACCTCGGAGTCGCTCAGATCGACCGCGTGGCGCGACACCCCATGGCGGACATGCGGTAGCCAGCGTCCCCACGCTCGTTCCAACATCGTCCGCTCGGTCGCCACATATCCGTCCCAAGCCGCTGGCGACGCACCGAACAACTGGGGATCCGCGCTGGCCCATGGCAGCCTGGTGGTCTCCTCGTCGATACGAATTGCCATCGGGTTAAGCAACCACGCTGATTCCGTTTCGCTCGGCGGACTCAGCACGATCGTCATGCGGGTATTCACCGCGGCCCGCGCGATCACGTGGTCGGCCCATCGCCGGATGGCGGGACGTTGTGAGTCCCCGGGGAGGCTGGGAACATCAGCGCTGGCGGCGGAGATCCGCTGATCGACGACATCGGCCGTGAAATCCGCGAGCGTGTCGAGTGGCGAGTCGGTGTTGGCCAGACCGGCACTCGCGCAAGCCAGCATCGCGTCGTGAAGAGCCTGGGCCCGTTCGGGGTCCGGAGCCGCACGCCAAGCCCAGCGGTCATCCTGCACAACCGGGATGCTGCGGTGGTCGGCGGCCCGGATCGCCGCGACGAGCAGATGACCCAAGGCCACCGTGCGCTGCGTTGCCCCACCCGCCAGTGCGTCACCGACCCAACTGGGAAGGGACCTATCGGTGCGTCGTCGCCACAAACGGGTGCGTTGGGTGCCGCCGGGTACCGGGATCGACCGTAGGGACCCCTCACCCTCGCCTTTCTCGGTCGTCCAGAGACCATCCTTGTCGAGAATGACGTCCACGGCCTCTGTCACCATCACAGGCTAACCGCGGTCGTGAGGTCGACCGCGTGCGCCGCTCGGTCGGCCACACACTAGCGTCGAGGGCAGGCAAACAACCCTCGGGAGGGCCGGGCATGAGCGACGTGGTCGAGTACATGGCTGAAGACGGCATTGCAACGGTGACGATCAACAACGGGAAGGTCAATGCCATCTCCCCGGAGGTCATCGCGCAACTGCATGGGTCGCTGGATCAGGCCGAAGCCGACGGTTGTGTCGTGGTCCTCACGGGGCAACCCGGCATTCTCTCCGGTGGGTACGACCTGAAGGTGATGAAGGCCGGGCCGCAGGAGGCGATCGAGCTCGTCGCCGCCGGTTCGGCGCTTGCCCGCCGCATGCTGGCCCACCCGTTCCCGATCGTCGTCGCGTGTTCTGGTCACGCGGTGGCGAAGGGGGCCTTCCTGCTGCTGTCCGCCGACTACCGCATCGGGGTCGAGGGCCCGTTCAAGATCGGTCTCAACGAGGTTCAGATCGGCATGACCATGCATCACGTGGGAATCGAACTGGCACGCGACCGGCTGCGTAAGTCCTACTTCAACCGTTCCGTGATCAACGCGGAGATGTTCTCACCCGTCGATGCGCTGGAGGCCGGATTCCTCGACGCGGTCGTCGCGCCCGACGATCTGCTGGCGACGGCCCGCGGGGTCGCCGAGCAGATGAAGGGCCTCAACATGACAGCGCACGCCAATACGAAACTGAAGGTGCGCAAGGCTTTGCTCGAGACCCTCGACGCATCGATCGAACTGGACCGGCAGCCCCTCTGGTAAGGCTCAGGCCTTCGGGCCGGGTATTCCGCGGAACCGGTATGGCTGTGCCGGGTGGCCACTTTGGATCAGCCACGCCTCACCGCCGTCCTCAGAGTCCAGCACCGTCCCCGCAGCCGCCACGACATCTTTCACCTGCATCAAGGGCCAGTTCGCGCCGACCAGCAACTCGCGGAAGCGACCGAGAATCGCCGTGTCGGTGTAACCGGGGCACAGCGCATTGACCAGGATGTGCTCGGTGGCAAGCGCCGGACCCACCGATCGCACGAAGTTGACCACCGCCGCCTTGTTCGCCGCATAGACCGGGTCCTCGGGCACCGGCGCAAGGCCAGCGAGGCTGGCGACTGCCAGGACCCGTCCGCCTCCCGTTGTCCGTAGGGCCGGCAGCGCTGCTGTCAGACCGAACACCACACCGTCGAGATTGACCCCCATCGCGCGGCGGTAGGCATCCTCGTCGAAGTCGTCGATGCTGTTCCCTTCGGCTATCCCGGCATTGAGCACGACCACGTCGAGCCGGCCGTATGTGCTCACGGCCGCGTCCACGGCAGCTCGATTGTCGGCCAGTGAACGCACGTCGCAGTGCACGGCCAGTCCACCGATTCCGGCCGCGAGCGCACGAGCCGGCTCGTCGGCAATGTCAGCCACCACAACCCGTAGACCTCGTTCGGCCAGCATCCGGACGATCCCGGCGCCGATCCCCGACCCGCCACCGGTCACCAGTGCCACCTGGTCTGTCACATCCTCTGTCACGTCCACTCCTCACACCACCAGCTCGAAGATCCACAAAGCCAGAGCGATACCGACCAGCACAGCGATCAGTTGCACGACGGCCATCGCGGCCTTCCAACTCGCAGTGGACTGCGGACCGCTCATGCCTGGCCTCCGAGGATCCGTTGTTTGGCTATCCGGAACTCCTCATCGCTCAGCGCCCCGGAACTGTGCAAGCGTGCGAGCTGTTCCAAGGCGTCGCCGAGCGAGTCGGGACTGCCGGTAGCAACACGAGCGGGTCGGGGAGCGCTCACGGGCGCGCTTCGGCTGCTGTTGGGGGCATCGGCCCAGAACACCTGCTTGGCGATGCCGCGGTTGGTCAAGCCCAGCAGTGGCAGTCCACCCATCGCCACGAATGTGACACCGCAGATGATCCACCCCCAGACCACCCCGTCCGAGCCGTCGGGAGGGTTGAGGCCAAACTCCCAGAAGTTCCATCCGAGGCTGAGGAACAACGCCGACCAGGCCAGGAAGATCAGCCGTGGACCGGGCAGTTTCGCGGAGTTCACCCCGTAGAGCCACAGACCGGCCAGCCCGCCGATGATGCCGAGCGGCATCAGTGCGGCAACGCCGTCGGGGCAGGGCGTGGCCACCACATAGGGGCCGCCGGTGGCACACATCCCACCGATGTCCATGATCGCCCGCATCGACACAAACACCAAGGTCATCCCAGTCGACAGGATCACCAGGCCGAGGAACATCAGCACGATCCTTCGTGCTGTGACGGCGTCCATGCGTCCATCATGTACGTTCGTGGCGCCCGGGACAGGCGGATTCACCTCGGTGTGGGGACGGCGGAGGGATAATCGAGAGAGGGCAACGAGGTCCGGGGCGGTGATACGCCATGCGTCGCGGTGATGTTGGCGCGGAGCAGGTGGGCCTTACCCAGAATCAGGCGTCCGCGCTGTTGCGGCGAGTCGGCCGCAACGTCCTGCCCGCGGTGCGCGGGGTTCCGATGTGGCGACAACTGCTCGGACAGTTCGTTCATTTCTTCGCCCTCATGTTGTGGGCAGCTGCGGCACTGGCTCTTGTCGGCGGCCTTCCGCAATTGGCCGTGGCGATCGTCGCGGTGGTGGTGATCAACGGGCTGTTCGCGTTCGTGCAGGAGTACCGCGCCGAACGGGCTGCCAGTCGCCTGCAGCAACTACTGCCGGTGCGCGCCTGCGTGGTCCGGGATGGCCTTCCGCAGGTCATCGATGCGGACCAGATCGTCCCCGGGGATCTAGTCATCCTGCGCGAGGGCGACCGCATCGCGGCGGA
>JALOLM010000463.1 GCA_025455985.1 Candidatus Nanopelagicales bacterium
TGAGCCCTTGATCAACCTGCGGATTCGGACACTGCTGGAGGAATTGACAGTCGCCGGCGCAGCATAGGGACGGGACGGATAGCTACGCTGACGCGCGCGGCTAGGCTGCACCCCGTGTGGGATGAGGAACTGGTGAACGCGGCAGCGGCGGCGCTGGTCGGTGCGGCCGACGGCAACTTCCGGACGGTCGGTGCCGCGGTGCGAAACACCGATGGCACCATTCACGTCGGCGTCAACCTGTTCCACTTCGTGGGCGGGCCGTGCGCGGAGATGGTGGCGCTGGCCAACACAGCCGGGGACGCCACCCGGATCGTGGCTGTCGGCGACGAAGACCGTGGCGTTGTGGCCCCGTGCGGCCGGTGCCGCCAGATCATGATCGACCTGTTCCCACACATCGAGGTGCTCATGCCGGACCGCCAGATCATTCCGGTGGCAGATCTCATGCCCGGCGCCTACCGCTGGAGCGAGGCCTCGGGTCTGGCTCCGTAGACTGATTCTGTCGCCCCCGTAGCTCAGGGGATAGAGCAGTGGTTTCCTAAACCATTTGTCGGAGGTTCGAATCCTCTCGGGGGCACTGGCCTGCAGGGGCTTGCTCCTGCGGGCCAGTACGACACGAACAACCTCCCGGTCGCGTACGTCTGGGTCCGCTGCCTACGTCGGCATAGGCAGGACCGCTTGAACCGATCGGTGAGAGATCGCACAACATCTCACCGATGCAACAACCTCTCACGTCTGCCGCGGCAGCACCGGCCCCACGCCAACCTCGCACCGACCTATCCGTCAGTCACGGCGTAGCACGGCTGCGCAGTCGCATCGAAGGCGCCGCGGCGAGACCCATCAGCGCAACCACCGGAACCATGGCCACGGCACACAGCGCCCCGTACGAGAACTGCACCACCACAATCCCGGCCACGACCCCACCCAAGGCCCCGGCAACGTTCATCGACAAGTCCGAGAGGCCCTGAATCGAAGGCCGGTCCTCAGGAGCAGCGTCGTCAGTGAGCAACGTTGATCCGGCGATCAAGGTGCACGACCAACCGAGGCCCAATAGGAAAAGGCCCACGCCCAGCATCAACACGTCGTCCGCTGGCGCCAACCCGCTGATCACACAGGAGGCCAGCAGGATCACACCACCGATCACGATCACGCGGATCCGGCCGAACCGGTCGACGGTCCACCCGACGACCGGCGACAGTGCGAACATCCCGAGCACGTGGACACTGATCACCAGCCCGATGAGCTGCAGAGAGACATCCACATGCGCCATGTGCACCGGAGTCATCACCATCACCATGACCATCACGACGTGGCCCAGCGACACCGCCGTGATCCCCAGGAGCGCCGGGCGGTGCTGGCGCAGGTGCCCGATCCCGTCCCACAGTCGAGGGTGCGCGGTCGCACCGTTCTCGCGCACAGCGATCGAGCGGGCCAACAGGTACGGGTCCGGCCTAAGCCTCAGGGTCAGAACCAACACCGACACCACTAACACGGCCGCCGCCAGCACAAATGGACCCGTCAACTGCGGCAGCCCCGCGCGCATGGCCATGGCACCGGAGTACTGCAGCAGGTTCGGGCCAAGCACCGCGCCAATAGTTCCCGCCCACACAACGATCGACAGCGCCCGCCCCCGATGAGCCCCTTGGGCAAGGTCGGTGGCCGCGTAACGGCTTTGATACCCAGCAGCCGTGGACACGCCCAGGAGAAGACACCCGATCAGCACGACCCACAGAATCCGGCCGACTCCTCCGATGACGACGGTGACTGCCCCGAGCGCGCCGATCGCGTAACCGGTGGAAAGCGCCACCCGTCGCCCATGGTTCAGCGCCAGACGCGCGAGGGGCAGGGCGAGCAAGGCGGCACCGAATACCCCTGCCGTCTGCGCCAACCCAGCGGCACCCTCACCACTCAACGACGCGGCGATCAAGGCCCCGGCAGGCAGCGAACCCGCGACCGCGATTCCATTGAGCACCTGGGTCAAGGACAAGGTCGAAAGTGTCCGCCGCTGGACTGCGCGGACGTCCAGGTCCTCGCGCAGCCCGACTGTCATGGCGTAAGGCTAGTTGGATCGCCTACGCGTCTCGGAGGATGTCAGATCACTTGCGTAGCCGGCCAACGTCTTCACCCCGAGCAGGGCCGCGAGACTTCGAGGCAGATCAGCATCCCTGGTCGCCTGCTTCAATAGATTCACGGCCGCTGTGTGGTCCTGTCCGGCGGCGTGTTCACCCAGCGCCGCACAGCAGATGACATCAGCAGCAGCGATTCCTGCATGAACGCACAACGTGACATAGGCGTCGTTCAACTCGTCATCGTCGACGAGTTCTCGGACAAACTCTGACGCCTTGTAGAACTGCTCCGCCTTGTTCAGCCGACCCGCGCGCTTGGCGGCATTGCACGGCGTGGTGTGTGTCATTGCGGCGCCGGCGTCCGGCGCGAAGGCATGTCCCCAAAGATGCGATAGCCGTGTGTCGCGATGTCCACCATCACCTTTTCCCCATCTGCGAGCGCCGAGCGCGTCTGTTCCTCAGTCAGTTCCAGGATCCGCAGATCGTTTCCCGTCCACAAGCGTCCTGCCGTCGCAAGCTGGATAAGTTGGTCAACCCACATCGGGTCTTCAACATCCACGGTGTCTGGCCTGACGACGAGTACGTCAACATCACTATCGGCCTTCATGACTCCGTGGGCCGCCGAGCCGAACAGGGAAACGAATGTGGGTGCAGGATCCCAGTGCGACACCGTCTTCGCGAGACGCTCACGCAACGCAACCCGGCTCTGCGCAATCATGTCGATGGCTGCTGCAAGCAGGTGCGCCCGATTAAGTACATAGCTGTCGTGGTGACCGGTCCGCTCTCTGATTACCAATCCTTGAGCCGTCAGCCGCCGAAGCGCCTTGCGCATGCCAGCCTCTGAACCTGATCCTGCAACGGCGGCAACCACCGGTGCGGTCATGGGCCGGTCGGTGACCGCCAGCACCATGAGGGCATCCCCGTCCAGCGTGGGCGTCACTGCCGCGAAGGGTCTATTCAGTTCCACGGAGACTATAGTACGTATATATGGACTATAGTCCATACGACTTTCAGGCGACGCTGGATAACCCAGGTCCCTCGACCA
>JALOLM010000128.1 GCA_025455985.1 Candidatus Nanopelagicales bacterium
GTGTGGGTTGACGACCAGGACTTCGACGTCGCCTTCCACGTCCGCCGGTCGGCGCTGCCGTCGCCGGGGACTGACGGACAGTTGCGCGAATTAGCAGCGCGGATCATGAGCCGGCCGCTGGACCGGATGCGCCCGCTGTGGGAGGTGTACCTCGTCGAAGGCCTTGAGGGCGGCCGTTTCGCGATCCTGACCAAGACCCACCACGCGATGATCGACGGCACCGCCGCCGTGGACATCGGCCAGGTGATCCTGGACTCGACGCCCGACCCCAAACCGACCCCCGACCTGCACTGGAATCCCTCACAGGAGCCCAGCGGTGCCGAACTGGTCGCTGGTGCTGTGGTCGATACGATCCGGCGCCCGGCCGTGGTGGTGGACGGCGCCCGCAAGAGTCTCAACGACCTCAGCCAGTCCGCACACGGGGTGTTACGTCATGCCGGGGGACTGGTCACCGCGCTGTGGTCGGCTGCGCGCCCGCCTGCCGAGAGCCCGCTGAATGTCCCCATCGGTTCGCAGCGCCGGTTCGGGACCGCAACCCTGGACCTCGAAGACTTCAAGCGGATCCGTCGCCACCACGGCGGCACCGTCAACGACGTGGTCCTGGCCGTGATCGCCGGTGCCCTGCGCGCCTGGTTGATGACCCGGCAGGAGACCGTGGGGACGCGGCACACGATCCGGGCGATGGTGCCGGTCAGCGTGCACGACATTGACCACCGGCGTCCGGGTAACCACGTAGCGGCGTTCATCGTGGACCTGCCCACCGGCGAGCCCGACCCGGTGGTGCGGCTCAACCGGATCAGTTTCGAGATGGGCCAGCACAAGGACGGCGGCCACATGGTCGGCGCCCAGAGCCTGGTGGCGCTCACCGGATTCGCCCCGCCGACCCTGCACGCCATGGGCGCCCGGGTGGCCGGCGACCTGTCGCGGCGGGTGTCCAACGTGGTCGTGACCAACGTCCCCGGGCCGCAGACCCCGCTGTACGTCGCCGGCGCCGAGTTGCTGGGCGCGTACCCGGTCCTGCCGCTGGTCAAGGGCATGGCGGTCACCATCGGGCTGACCTCCTACAACGGCGGGGTGTTCTTCGGGCTGAACGCCGATCGGGACGCGATGGACGACATCGACGTGCTCACCGCGTGCCTTTCGGAGGCGATGGACGAACTGCTGGAAACGACACGACGCACGCGTACCCGAGCAAAACGGGTCCGGAGGGACTAACGTTCCGCCGAGTAGCGTTATCAGTTGTCTGTCACTGATTGGAGGTGCGACGAAGCGATGGCCTCGCACACCGGTCCGCGGCGCGGACTCGTTCTCGGCGGCGGTGGCATCCTCGGTGCAGCCTGGATGGTGGGAGCCCTCAAGGCCGTGGAGGACCTGCACGGATTCGATCCCCGCAGCTCCGACTACATCGTCGGGACCTCGGCCGGCTCGGTGCTCTCGGCCCTGCTCGGGGCCGGCGTCAGCGTCGAGCAGTTGATCGACCATCAGCGGGGAAAGGCCATCACCGAGGGCCCGCTGAACGGGTACTCCTGGGACTACGAGAAGGCCACGGGCAGCCATCGGCCCGGGCTGCCGCGGCTGCTCGGCCCGGGCAGCGGCAAACTGATCCGGCGGACCCTGACCGGCGGTGCCCGCAAGATGCCGCCGACCGCGGTCCTCTCAGCCTTCCTGCCCGCCGGCAAGGGCTCCCTGCAACGGGTCGGCCACCTGGTGGAAGCCTTCACCCCCTTCGGCGAATGGTCGCCGCACGACAACGTGTGGATCGTGGCCCTGGACTACGAAAGCGGCCGCCGCGTCGCCTTCGGCCATGACAACGCCCCCGAGGTGGCCCTGTCCGACGCGGTGATGGCCAGTTGCGCCATCCCCGGCTGGTTCCGGCCAATGGAGATCGCCGGGCGCACCTACATCGATGGCGGCGCCTGGTCGGCGACCTCAGCCGACCTGCTGGCCGGGTTGGACCTCGATGAGGTCTACGTGCTCGCCCCGATGTTGTCGTTCGCCATGGACCAGCCCGACACGATGCTGGGCCGCGTCGAGCGCAGGTGGCGGGTACAGGTGACCAAACGCTGCCTGCACGAGGTCGACAAGTTGCGCGCGGGGGGAGCCGACGTCACGATCCTGGGCCCCGGGCCAGAGGACCTCGAGGCGATGGGTGCCAACGTCATGGACAACAGTCGGCGTCTCGCCGTTCTGGAGACCTCGCTGAAGACCTCCGCTGAAGCGCTTCGCGACCCGGACCGCGTCGGCCCCGACCACCTGGCGGACGTGAGTTGATCCGCGCCTACGTCCCCAGCACGCTGCCCGACGTCCTGGCCTGGTACCAGGCCGGTGCTATCCCAGCGGGCACCACCTTGAACGGCGTGACCTCGGCGTTGCGCGAGACTCATCCGGACGCCGACGAGGAAGAACTGGAGTTCCTCGCCACCAAGGCCGCCGAGGAACTGTCCACGGTTGCCGCCATGACCTCTGGACGCCGGCGGGCCACTATCGCGGTGGACGTTGCTGCCGACACCGTGAAGGCCGTGGCAGGTGGGGTGACATCCATGACGGCCACACAACAGATTCCGTTGGCCGACTGGGCGGCCCTTTTTGTCGATGACCTGGAGTGGTACGCGGTCGAGGAAATCCCACATCTGCAGTGACCACACATCGGATCGGATCTGGTGGAAAGATCGCAGGTATGGACGCCGTGACCGACATCCCACCGATTGAGAACGAACCGACCCGCCTGTACGAGCCCGGTTCCCCACACCGCGCATCGCTGCAGGCGCGCCTGGCCCAGATGCAGAACCAGGGTTCCATCGACCTGCCCATGAACATCGGCGGCGCCTGGGTCATGGGTGGCGGTTCCCGCACCAAGGTCGTGCAGCCGCACGCCCACAAGCAGGTTCTCGGCACGCTCAAGAACGCGACCCGTAAGGACGCCGCCGCGGCGGTCGAGGCGGCGAAGAAGGCGGCACCCGCGTGGCGCGCGATGTCCTGGGACGATCGGGCTGCCATCTTCCTGAAGGCTGCGGACCTGCTGGCCGGGCCCTGGCGGGACACCCTGAATGCGGCCACGATGCTCGGACAGTCCAAGACCGCCTTCCAAGCCGAGATCGACTCCGCCTGCGAGCTCATCGACTTCCTGCGGTTCAACGTCAAGTTCGCCGACGACATTCTGCGCGAACAGCCCCGGTCGTCCGCCGGTATCTGGAATCAGACCGACCACCGCCCGCTTGAGGGGTTCGTGTACGCGGTCACACCGTTCAACTTCACCGCGATCGCCGGGAACCTGCCCACTGCCCCCGCCATGATGGGCAACGTCGTGGTCTGGAAACCCGCGCCCACTCAGCAGTTCGCCGCGAACTACATCATGGAGTTGCTGCTGGAGGCGGGACTGCCGCCAGGGGTGATCAACATGGTGACCGGCGACGGCATCGCCGTCTCGGATGTGGCGCTCTACGACCCGGACCTCGCCGGCATCCACTTCACGGGGTCGACGCCCGTGTTCCACCTGCTGTGGCGCACCGTCGGCGAGAACATCGACAAGTACCGCACGTACCCGCGTCTGGTCGGGGAAACGGGTGGCAAGGACTTCGTGTTCGCCCATCCCAGTGCGGATCCGGACGTGCTCACCACGGCGATGATCCGCGGGGCCTACGAGTTCCAGGGGCAGAAATGCTCGGCGGCCAGCCGCGCCTACATCCCGCGCAGCGTCTGGAAGGTCATGAAGGACGACTTCCTCGACAAGGTCGAGAACCTGTCGATGGGGCCCACGACCGACTTCAGCAACTTCATGGCTGCGGTGATCGACGCCAAGGCCTTCGCCAAGGTGTCCTCGGCGATCGACCGCGCCCACAAGAACCCGGATGTGACGGTCGCGGCCGGTGGTACCTACGACGACAGCGAGGGGTACTTCATCCGGCCCACCGTGGCACTGAGCAAGGACCCGACCAACGAGTTCTTCACCGATGAGTACTTCGGCCCCCTGCTCGGCGTGCACGTCTACGACGACCGGCGCTACTCCGCGGTGATGGACCAGATGGAGGGGATCGCCAAGTACGCCCTCACCGGTGCCTTCATCTCCCAGGACCGGTCGGCGATCGCCCAGGCGCGGGAGACCCTGCGCTACGCGGCCGGCAACTTCTACATCAACGACAAGCCCACCGGCGCGGTCGTCGGGCAGCAGCCCTTCGGCGGCGCGCGGGCCTCGGGCACCAACGACAAGGCCGGTGCCGCCCAGAACCTGATGCGCTGGACCAGCGCCCGGTCGATCAAGGAGACCTTCGTCCCCCCGACCGACCACACCCACCCCCATATGAAGTAGGCGGAAAAAGTGGCAGATGATGCACTGACCGAGTTGCTTGACGCTGCGCACGCGGCGGCCGGACGGGTCAAGCCAGCAGAGTTCGAGGTCGACCTGGCTGACTTCCTCCCGCGGTTCTACGAGGACGTCGCCCCGGACGACCTGATCGGCAAGGAACCGATCGACGTCGTGGGACCCGCGACCCAGATGCTGCGCCTGGCGGCCAACCGGCCGCAAGGCACGGCGCTCGTGGACGTGTTCACCCCGACCGTCGCCGCCAATGAGTGGACCTGCGGGCACACGGTCGTCGAGGTGATCACCGATGACATGCCGTTCCTGCTGGACTCGGTAGTGGCGGCGATCACCCAGTCCGGGCGTTCCATCCATATGGTCGCCCACCCGATCTACTCGGTCCGCCGCGATGTCGCCGGTGGTCTGCAGGAGGTCCTGGCAGTGCCCGCCGATGAGGCGCCTGCGGATGCGATCCGGGAGTCCTGGATCCACCTGGAGATCGATCTGGAGACCGACCCGGACAGTCACCAGGCGCTGGAGAAATCGCTGCTGACCGTGCTGCGCGACGTGCGCGAAGCGGTGGAGGACTGGCAGCGCATGATGGCGCAGGCCGTGGCTCTGGCCGAGGAGTTGCGCGATAAGCCTCCGTCGACGGTCCCGCCGGGCTACGCCGCCGAGGCCGCGCAGTTCCTGCAGTGGCTGGCGGAGGGCAACTACACGTTCCTGGGCTACCGCATGTACGACCTGGTGCGCGACCCCGATCCCAGCGCGCTGGTCAGTCAGCCCGGCACGGGGCTGGGCCTGTTGCGCTCCGACCGGGTGCAGTCGCAGTCGTTCTCGCAGATGCCCCCGGCGGTGCGCGCGCACGCCACGGAGCCGCGGGTGCTGGTGCTGACCAAGGCGAACTCCCGCTCCACGGTGCACCGGCCGGTCCCGCTGGACTACGTGGGTGTCAAGCGCTTCGACGACGACGGTGTGGTCATCGGCGAGCACCGCTTCATCGGACTGTTCACATCGAGCACGTACAACCAGTCGGTCACCCAGATCCCGGTGCTGCGCAGGCGGGTCGATGAGTTGTTCGAACTCAGCGGGTTCGGCCCCGGGACCCACAGTGGCAAGGACCTGTTGCAGTTCTGCGAGACCTACCCACGCGACGACTTCTTCCAGACCGATGCCGAGGAACTGTTCCCGATCGCACGCTCGGTGCTGCAGATCCATCAGCGGCGCCAGACCCGGTTGTTCACACGTCACGACCGCTACGGCCGTTATGTCTCATGCCTGGTGTATCTGCCCCGTGACCGCTACAACACCCACGTGCGCGAGCGCGTGCAGGCCAGCCTTCTGAAGGCCTATGGGGGCGCGTCGGTCGATCACACCGCGCTGCTCACCGAGTCGGTCCTGGCGCGACTGCACATCGTGGTGCACATGCCTTCGGGCGTGCCCATCCCCGAGGTCGATGAGGCTGCCCTCGAAGCCGAACTCGCGCAAGCCGTCAGGTCCTGGGACGACCAGCTGACACAGGCGCTGATCACCGCCGTCGGCGAGGAGCGGGCCGGGGATCTGCTCGGCACGTTCGAGGGCACCTTCCCCGAGGCCTACAAGGAGGACGCCGCCGCCCGGGAGGCCGTGGCCGACATCGTGAACCTCGATGCGATCGGCGATTCGGGGATCTCGGTATCGCTGGCGCAGCCGGCTGTGGTCACGTCGTTGCGCGACCGCCGGTTCACGATCTACCGCGCGGGCCCGCCGGTCTCGCTGGCGTCGGTCATTCCGATCCTCAACGGCTTCGGCGTCGAGGTCATCGACGAGCGTCCGTACAACGTGACCGGCCGCGACGGCGTCGAGCGGCACATCTACGACTTCGGGCTGCGACTGCCCGACGGGGACATGCCCAACGAGGCCACGTTCACCCAGCGTTTCAGCGAGGCGTTCCTGGCGTGCTGGGGGATCCAGGCCGACGCGGACGGCCTCAACACGCTGGTGACCACCGGCGGGCTCGACTGGCGCGAGGTGGCGGCGGTGCGGGCCTGGGTGGAGTACGCCCGCCAGATCGGCACACCGTTCTCCGCGCAGTACATGACCGAGGTGCTGGTCGGCCACACCGAGATCGTGCAATTGCTGGTGGACCTGTTCGAGGCGCGCCACCACCCGAACGACCACGACGACAAGTTGGCCGAGGCGCTGCACCACGAGGTGCTGACCGCGCTGGACTCGGTGGCGTCGCTGGATGACGACCGGGTGATCCGGCAGTTGCTGGG
>JALOLM010000129.1 GCA_025455985.1 Candidatus Nanopelagicales bacterium
ACCGGGGCGCGGAGTACACCGTGGACCTCGTGCCGAAGGTGCGCATCGAGGTGGTCGTGGAAGATGACGACGCCGACAGCGTGGTGGACGTCGTGGTCAAGAGCGCGCAGACCGGTCGCATCGGGGACGGCAAAGTCTGGGTCTCGCCGGTGGACACAGTGGTCCGGGTACGGACTGCGGAACGTGGCGCGGACGCGCTGTGACGAATGATGTGGCGGCGGCTCGCCGGGGGACGGGCCGCCGCCACATCGCATGTCGGAACCCCCGCAAGAATCCTGGAAGGGAGCCGCAGTGAGCGTCTTGGCCAATGATTTCTCGGCCGCACGAGCCGATCTCGTGTCGCGCCCCGGCTTCGGCCCGTCACGGCGCCACGCGCTTGCCGGGCTGACCGACGACTGGCTGACCGACCTGTTCGACGCCGCTGGGGCCAAAGCCCTGGGATGCACTCTGGTCGCGGTCGGAGGATACGGCCGCGGTGAGATGGCGCCGGCCTCGGACATCGACGTTCTTCTTCTGCACCCGTCAGCTGCCGACCCCGCGCAGGTGGCCGCCGTCGCGGAGAAGATCTGGTACCCGATTTGGGACACCGGCATCCGCTTGGACCACAGCGTTCGCACACCGGCCCAGGCGCGCCGGTTGGCCGGTCAGGATCTTCGGGTGGTCCTCGGGCTGCTCGATGCCCGCACTGTGGCCGGCGACGACCGGCTCACCGTGGAGACGCGTTCCAGCGTCCTCGGCGACTGGCGGGCCATGGCCAAGCAGCGCCTCGATGAGCTTCAGGCCAGTGTGGAGGAGCGCACGAGCCTTCACGGCGAACTGGCATACCTGCTGGAGCCAGATCTGAAGGAGTCTTACGGAGGCCTGCGGGACCTGACCGTGCTGCGGGCCCTCGCGGCCAGTTGGATCATTAGCCCGCCACAGAACTCGTTGGCGGCCGCCAAAGCCACGCTGCTCGACGCCAGGGACGCATTGCACTTGGTCACCGGCCGGGCCACCGACCGCTTGACCCAGCAGGAGCAGCCGCAGGTCGCCTCCATGCTCGGTTACACCGACGAAGACGAACTGCTACGGGCGGTGTGCGCGGCTGGGCGGACCATCGCATTCGTGAGTTCGATGGCGTGGGGCCGGGTACGCCGGCAGACCACCCGCAAGTCGCTGCCCCGGTTGCGCCGGGTGCGGCGCACCACCGATCGCGCACCCCTGGCCGACGGCGTCGTCGTGCAGGACGCCGAGGTCGTTCTCGCGGCCGATGCACGTCCGGACCGCGACCCGGTCCTTGTCCTGCGCGCGGCAGCTGCGGCCGCTCAGGTGGGGCTGCGGCTGTCCACCCACACCGTCGACCGCCTGGCCAATGAGTGCGCACCACTGCCCGTGCCGTGGCCGCGACAGGCCCGCGAGAGCCTGGTCAGTCTGCTTGGGGCAGGCCGCCCGACGCTGTCTGTCTGGGAGGCCCTCGATCAGGCGGACCTCGTGTCGCGACTGATTCCCGGCTGGGAAGTGGTCCGTTCGGCACCTCAGCGAAACCCTGTGCACAGGTTCACCGTGGATCGTCATTTGGTGGAGACCGCTGTGGCGGCCAGCGCACACGCTCGCAAGGTTCCGCGCCCCGACCTGTTGCTGGTGGGCGCACTTCTGCACGACATCGGCAAGGGCAGGCCCGGTGATCACACCGATGTGGGGGTGCAGCTGGTCGCAGACCTTGGACCACATCTGGGATTCGACGCCGCCGACACCCAGGTGTTGGTGCAGTTGGTGCGACACCATTTGCTCCTGCCAGACGTGGCCACCCGCAAGGACGTGGACGACCCCGCGGTCATCGAAGCGGTCGCAGAAGCGGTGGGCACCAGCGAGACGCTGGATCTGCTGCGCTGGCTGACCGTCTCGGACGCGGCGGCCACCGGTCCGGCGGCCTGGAGCGCCTGGAAGGCCAACTTGGTCGACGTGCTCGTGCGGCGCACCCACGCAGTTCTCGCTGGTGACGAGGTGGTGATCGAACCCGCTCTGGAGGATGTCGGTGAGCACTTGTGGTCGGGGACGGACGTGGAGGTCGACATTGAGCCCCTTGGTGAGACCGAACTGATCGTCACGGTCGCCGCCCGAGACTCCCTCGGGCTACTGAGCAGGTGCGCCGGGGCGCTGGCCATCAACCGGCTGAGCGTGCGCGACGCGGCCAGCCGGACTCAGGGAAGCCGGGCGGTGACCCGCTGGACCGTGCAGACCCAGTTCGGGGAGCCGCCGGCGTCCGACCGGTTGACCTCGGACCTGCGCCGGGCGATCGCCGGGGAGTTGGATCTGGCCCGACGGCTCAGCGAACGCGAGCGCGCGTACGCATCGGCCGATGAGGACCGGCCCGAACCTTTCATCGAGGTGATGGCTGACGCGTCGAGCCGGACCACCGTGCTGGAGGTCCGTGCCCACGACCGGGCTGGCCTGCTCTACTGGGTCACCGCCGCGCTTGCCGCCGCCGGGTTCAACGTCGACGGGGCGAAGGTCTCCACGCTGGGCTCCGAAGTCGTGGACGTGTTCTTCCTCACCGACGAGGCCGGCGACCCGCTATCGGCATCGAGGGCCCTGGCGGCGCGGACCGCGGTACAGCAAGCACTCGCGGACTGAACCGCCGCGCACCGGCCACAACGCCCTTAGTTGTGGTGAGCCCCTTTTGCCCGCCAGTTACGCTGGGAAGCCAGACCCCAGGAGCGATACATGTTCAATTCCCTGTCCGATCGGCTCGCTGCGACGTTCAAAGGACTGCGCGGCAAGGGGCGTTTGACCGAGGCGGACATCGATGAGACCGTCCGCGAGATCCGCCGGGCCCTGCTGGAGGCCGACGTCTCGCTGCCTGTGGTCCGCACATTCACCGCGCGGGTCAAAGAACGGTCGATGGGTCAGGAGGTCTCCGCCAGCCTGAACCCCGCCCAGCAGGTCGTCAAGATCGTGCACGAGGAGCTGATCGCGATCCTCGGGGGCGAGACCCGCAACTTGCGACTGGCCAAGAAGCCACCGACGGTCATCATGCTCTTGGGTCTACAGGGCGCTGGTAAGACCACGCTGGCCGGCAAGCTCGCCAGACACCTGGCGGTCCAGGGCCACCAGCCGGTGCTGGTAGCCGCGGACCTGCAGCGGCCCAACGCGGTCAATCAGTTGCAGATCGTGGCCGAGCGTGCCGGTGTTGCCAGTTACGCCCCGGAACCGGGCAACGGCGTCGGCGACCCGGTCAAGGTCGCCCGCGATTCGATCCAGCATGCTCAGCAGGCGTTGTTCGACGTGGTCATCATCGACACTGCCGGCCGGTTGGCCATCGATGCGGAGTTGATGGACCAGGCCGCTGCCATCCGCGATGCGGTGAGCCCCGATGAGTTGCTGCTCGTCATCGACGCCATGATCGGGCAGGACGCGGTGGCCACGGCCGCGTCGTTCCAGGAGGGTGTCGGGGTCGACGGGGTGATCCTCACCAAACTCGACGGCGACGCCCGCGGTGGTGCCGCGCTGTCGGTTCGGGAGGCCACAGGCGCGCCGATCATGTTCGCCTCGGTGGGGGAGAAGGTCGAGGACCTCGAGGTCTTCCACCCCGACCGCATGGCCTCGCGCATCCTGGACATGGGTGACGTCCTGACGCTGATCGAGCAGGCTGAGCGGGCCTTCGACGCCGATCAGGCCGCCCGGATGGCCGACAAGGTGGCTCGCGGGGACGCCTTCACCCTCGAGGAGTTCCTCGAGCAGATGCAGGCCGTGAAGAAAATGGGCTCGCTGGGCAAGCTGCTGGGCATGTTGCCGGGCATGGCTGACGCCCGCAAACAACTCGAGCAGATCGACGACCGGGACTTGGACCGGGTGGCAGCGATCATCCATTCGATGACGCCGCAGGAGCGCCGCGACACCAAGATCCTCAACGGATCCCGTCGCGCCCGCATCGCCCGCGGTGCCGGCGTTCAGGTCTCGGACGTGAACAACCTGGTCGAACGCTTCACTGAGGCGCAGAAGATGATGAAGCGCATGCGCAACGGTGGCGGAATGCCGGGGATGCCGGGGATGCCGCCAGGGATGGGCGGGATGCCCAAGAAGGCGAAAGGCAAGCAGTCCGCCAAGCCGAAGTCGAAGAAGGGCCGTAGCGGCAACCCCGCCAAGCGTGCCCAACAGGCGTCCGCGGTCCCGGAGGCGATCGAGTCGGCGCCGGCGCCGTTCACCGCCGACCAGTTGCCCGAGGAGTTCAATCGCCTGCTCGACGGGAAGTGACTCGCCCGCCGCAGCAGCCGCCCACCCGGTCTGGCACACTGGGAGCAGGTTCCCGCCCTCTCACCGGGGACTGCCGACTCAGCAACTGCTGCAGGCGCGTCCCCACGCGCACGCCGCGGTTGACATCCGAAAACAGGAGAAACACCCCTAGTGTCAGTCAAGATCAAGTTGAAGCGGCTCGGAAAGATCCGCGCCCCGCAGTACCGCGTTGTCGTCGCGGACGCCCGCAACAAGCGTGATGGTCGCTCGATCGAGGAGATCGGGCTGTACCACCCCAAGGAAGACCCGTCGCTGATCGAGATCAACTCCGAGCGTGTGCAGTACTGGTTGTCCGTGGGTGCCCAGCCGACCGACGCCGTCATGGCACTGCTCAAGGTGACCGGGGACTGGCAGAAGTTCAAGGGTCTGCCCGGCGCTGAGGGCACGCTCAAGCAGGCCGACGAGAAGGCCGACCGCAAGTCGGTCTTCGCTGCCGCTGCTGCGGAGGCCGCAGGCCTCAAGCAGGCTGACGCCGCTCCGAAGAAGAAGGACAAGCCGGCCAAGGCCGCCGAGGAAGCCCCTGAGGCCGCCGCTGAGGAAGCCCCCGCCGACGTGCCCGCCGAGGCCCCGGCCGACGACGCTCAGGCTGATGGCTAAGTCCCTGGTCGAGGCCCTTGAGCACTTGGTCTCGGGCATCGTGGACCACCCCGACGATGTGTCCGTGCGTGAGAAGTCCGGACGTGGCCGGGGCACCTTGCTGAAGGTGACTGTCCACCCCGAGGATCTCGGCCGGGTCATCGGCCGGGCCGGCCGGACGGCCAAGTCGCTGCGCACGGTGGTCAACGCGATCGCTGGTGGCCGTGGCGTGCGGGTCGACTTCGTGGATGTGAACGGCCGCTGACCGGTCAACAGGTCGCCATTGGGCGGATCGGCAAGCCACACGGCCTGCATGGCTGGGTCACGGTGGCGCCGACCACCGACGAGCCGCATCGGCGCTTCGCGGCAGGAGCCACGGTGATCCTCGACGAGCGTGAGGTGGATGTTCTTGACTCGCGCATCGCGGCCAAGCCGATGACCGTGCTGCTCGAAGGCGTCACGAGCCGCGAGGCTGCCCAGGCCCTGCGGGGACGGTGGCTGTTCGTGCAACTGGCCGACGACGAGTCCCCAGAGACCGAGGACGAGTACTACGACCACCAGTTGGTGGGTCTTGCGGTGTATCAGGAGGGGGTCCTGGCCGGACAGGTGACAGAGGTGTTGCACCTGCCCGCCCAAGACGTGCTCGCCGTACGAACCGCCGCTGGCGCCGAAGTGCTGGTCCCTTTCGTGCAGCAGGTCGTCCCACATGTCGACGTCGCTGCCGGTCGGCTGGAGGTCGCCGGAGTCGAAGGGCTGTTCGACGGTGAGGATTGATGTCGTCTCGGTGTTTCCCGAGTACCTCGCCCCCCTGCGCCTGTCGTTGATCGGCAAGGCCATCGAACGTGGTCAGGTGCGCCTCGGTGTTCATGACCTGCGGGATTACACCCATGACCGGCACCGGACTGTCGATGATGCCCCGTACGGCGGCGGACCCGGCATGGTGATGAGCCCCGAGCCGTGGGGCGAGGTTCTGGACGAGGTCCTCGACGCTGACTCGGTGCTGATTGTGCCCACGCCTTCGGGGGAGGTCTTCACCCAGCGCGTCGCCGAACAGTTGGCCGGCGAAACACATTTGGTGTTCGCATGCGGCCGCTATGAGGGGATCGATGCCCGCGTCGTAGAGCATTTCGCCCAGAAGGTCGCGGTGCGCGAGATCAGCATCGGGGACTATGTCCTGGCTGGCGGAGAAGCGGCGACACTGGTGATCGTCGAGGCGGTGGCCCGGCTGCTACCCGGGGTGTTGGGCAATCCGCTGTCGGCACAGGACGACTCCCACAGCCGGGAGGGCGAGCCGCTTGAGGGCCCGGTCTACACCCGGCCGCCGCAGTGGCGTGGGCTGGACGTGCCCGCGGTCCTGCTGTCCGGCGATCACGCGCGCATCCGGGCCTGGCACCACGAGCAGGCGGCGGCGCGCACCCGCGAGGTTCGTGAGGCGACTGGAGATTCCTGATTCGCCTGTGTACGGGTGGGTGGTCGGCGCAGGTCCGCCCAAAAGTGGCACGCCATGATGTCGAATTCATGAAGTTGCCATCTTTGTGCGCTCGAGCCGCCCGGGTGGCGGTGATTCGAGTGATTCGTCCCGCACGAAGGTGGCACACGCCGGAATGCCATGCCACTTTCGTGCGGCGCCACCGCACGACCGTCCCGGGCGCCCAACGGCGGTGGGGACACTGCCCGGCCGACCGGACTGACCGGTGTGGCAC
>JALOLM010000130.1 GCA_025455985.1 Candidatus Nanopelagicales bacterium
GCGGGCATGCGAAAGGGCGGTGAGCCGAAGCCCACCGCCCTTTCGCTGGTGTGCGGTGTTGTGGTCGGGCCGGAGCACGGCGCTGATGCCGTGGACCCCGGTGTTCTTGGTCTGGACCGCGTCGATCTTGCTCTTCACGACCTGGTCGTTGAAGAACTTGCCGTCCTGGTCACCGAGGACGATCACCGGGAACCGAGCGCTGCGGGAGAGGACCGTGACGCGCAACTTTTGGTTGTTGGCCATGGTCAGGCGTTGAGTGAACGGTCCGGACAGTACCTGCTTGCCGGTTACCTTGGCGTTGGGGAGGACGTGGTAGGAGAGGACCGCCTGGATGGCGGGAACGCCCAGCTTCAGCACGGCTGCGTAGACAGCCGTCTCGTCCACCTTGGCGCCGTAGCGGTAGTTGGGTCCGAGTAGGCCTTTCTCGTTGGCGAGCACCTCAAAGGCGCGGTCGTTCGGGGCGAAGAGGGTGAACTTCGTGAGGCCGGCGAGTTGGTCGGGCTTCGTAAGGTCTGCAAGGCCAGTGTCCAGGGCCGCCTGGGTCACGATGTCGAAGTCGTACGGGTTGCCGTCGGAGGACTTGGACGGGTCGTTGTACGACGCAGCCAACTTCCCGATGAAACTGGATGGGTCCGGCGTAGTGGCGTTGGCGGGGGCGGCCAGGCCGAAGGCGACTCCGGTGGCGGCGATGGTAGCGGCAGCGGTGGTACCGATTCTCTTGCGCAGTCTCATTGTTCTAACCCTCTCGGTGTGGTGGCACCGACCTCGTTGTCGTGCCCTACACCTCAGTCATCGCGACGGGTCAGGGGTTTGGATGCAACGAATTTGAAACTTTTTGGAGAGGACCCACTCATCGGGTGTCGCGAAGTTACGGCGACACGCCGGCGTGTCTGCGTAACTTCGCGACAACGGCGGGGGCGAACTGAGCCCTACGCGGAACGCCGGTTGCGGCGCTGCCGCTGGGAGTACCGCACGGCCAAACGACTAGCGCGCGGCGTCACGGTCTGCTCAAGCCGCGACACCCGCTTTCGCACCGCGCGCTCGGTCCCGACTTCGACGAGGCGGGCGTGGCCGTGCTCGACGAGCTGCGTGTAGTACTTGCCCGCGGCCCCCGGAGCCCGCAAGGCCAGGTCCACCGCACCGAGGGCGGCGAAAACGGGGTCGGGCAGGTCGGCCGACGCGACCCGCTTCTTCAAGGCATCCAGCACCCTTCCATGGTCGGCCACTGTTCTGGCCTGACCGGGTAGGGCACGCCGGGCTACTCCACGTAACCCGCCGCTTCGGTCCGGGCCGCGTTGCGGGGGAGCAGGAACGCTGCGAGCAGGCCGAGGCTGATCAGGAAGGCCGCGACGAAGCCGACGTCGCGCGCGGCGGTGGCGAATCCTTCGGACGCACCTTCGAAGAGCACGTCACCGTTGGGCTGCTGGGGCAGGGCCACGACGGCCGTGCCCGCGCTCTGCTGCACGGCGGTGGTGACCTGTTCGGCCACCGGCTGCGGCACCCCGCGCTCGGTCAGGTCGTCGGTCACCGTACCCAGGCCAGTGATGAGCACCGCACCCAGCAGTGCGGTCCCGATCGCGGCACCCACCTGCCGCGAGGTGGACTGCACGGCCGAGGCCATGCCGGACTCCTGGACGGGCACTTCGGACAGGATCACACCTGTGAGCTGCGCGGTGGCGAAACCGACGCCGAGGCCGTAGACGAACAAGCCCGGGGCCATCATCCAACCCGTGACGGAGACGGAGATGACCGAGGCGATCCACAGGACACCGACCACTTCCAGGGCCATGCCAAGCCGCACCACCGGAACCGGACCCATGCGCTTGGCCATCCCGGCACCTGCGCCGCTGGCGACGAAGGACCCAGCCGCAAGCGCCAACAGAATCACGCCCGTCTCCAGCGCGTCGTACCCGATGACCGACTGCAGGAACAGCGGCAGGATGAAGAGCAGCCCGAACTCCCCGAGGCTCACGAGCGCGGCGACGGCGTTGCCCATCCCGAAAGTGCGGATGCGGAACAAGGCCAGGTCGACCATCACGACTTTGCCCGCAGTCCGGCGCCGGCCCTCCACCCAGACGAATGAACCAAGCAGGATCACTGAAAGGATCAAGGCGACCCCGGGCGCGGAGATGTTGTCCAACGGCCACTCGAATCCGCCGGCGCTGAACTGTTTCTTCGGGGTGATCCAGCCGTAGTTCTGTCCCTCGATAAGACCGAAGACCAAGGCAGCCAGGCCAAATGTTCCCAGCAATGTTCCGGGCACATCGATCCCGCGCTTGTCGACGGTGTCCTTCGTTTCGGGCACCATCAGGAGCACACCGATGATCACTGCGATCGCGATCGGCACGTTGATCAGGAAGGCCCAGTGCCAAGTCGCGTTGGTCGTGAGCCAACCGCCGACCAGCGGTCCCAACGCGGCCATGCCGCCGATCGTGGCGCCCCACACGGCGAACGCGATGGCGCGGTCTTTGCCGCGGTACACGGCGTTGAGCACCGACAGGGACGCGGGCAGGATCATCGCTGCGGCCACACCCTGCAGGGCCCGGGCTGCGATCAATTGGCTGCTGGTGTCGGACGAGGCCACGAACACGCTGGCCAAGCCGAACAGGCCGACGCCACCCACGAACATCAGCCGACGGCCGACGATGTCGGAAAGCCTCCCCGACAGCAGCAGCAGCGAGGCGAACAGCAGTGCGTAGATCGCGTTGACCCACTCCGCATCGGTGGTGGTGAGGTCGAGGTCTTCGACAATCGTCGGGATCGCGACGTTGACGACGGTGGCGTCGAGGATGATCATCGCGACGCCGAGTGCCAGGAAGAGCAGAGCCACCCAGCGCTTACGCCCGGTCAGGGCAGCCGGGATTTCGGGGGCGGTGTTGGTCACAGCTGTCTCCTGACGTGGGTTTGGTCGTACTTCTCGAGCAGAGCTCCCTCGTGTGGCACGCCGGCCCTGGTGTAGAGGCCGGACTCGAGCAACTCGATGGTGGAGCGGTACATGCGGGTGAGGCCTTCGGGTGACAGGACGTCGGCGCCGGTCGCACGTTCCACGGCGCCGGCCAACAGGAATGGGCCCAGGCGCAGCATGACCAGGATGGCCGCGCGCATGTCCGGGTCGTCGGTGGGTTTGACGTAACCCTTGTCGGTCAGATCAGCCATCGACTGCTTGGTCAGCTCGACGATCTCGGCGACCAGGGCGTTTGCCCGCGGTGAGTCGTCTGCCGCCTGCCGCATCAGATAGCGCATCAGGGGGGCGGCCTCGTCGCTGATCCCTTCGAATCGCGCCATCGCTTCAACGGGCTGGTGGTCGGCTGCGCGCGTGAGCAGTTCGCGGAAGAACGCGAAGACGTAGTCGTCGCAGGCCTGCCGCAGTCCCTCTTTGGAGCCGAAGTGGTGCAGGATCAGCGCCGGAGACACATCGGCGTCATTCGCGATGGCCCGCACCGACGAGGCGGTGTAGCCCTCGGTTCCGAAGCGCGCGAGGGCGACAGCCAAGATTCGGTCAGGGGCTGAACGCACGTTCAATATCCTAAACGAACGTTCAGTCGGCTCGCGCGCGTACTTTTGCGGTTGACGACAGACCAAAATGGACCTTGATCAACCCGGTAGGTACGGTTTCGTGTCCGGTTGGTACTGATTGTGGTGATTCAGGCGTACTTTTCAGGTTGATCTTGCACCCCCGCCAACCCGAAAAGTACGCCGAACGGTCAGGAGTTGAGGATCTTGGCCTTCTCGGCCGCGAACTCCTCCTCGGTAAGCACCCCGGAGGTCTTCAGCTCACCGAGCTGCTTGAGCTGCTCCATCTTGTCGTCGTTCATGCCCGGGCTCGGGGCTGGCGCGGGAGCAGGTGCCGGGGCCGGCGCTGCTGCCTCCTGCTGGGCTGCCGCTTCCTGCTGCTTGGCCGCTGCCTTCTGTTGCTGCTTGTTGCTGACCGCTCCGCTTACCGCGGTGGCGGTTCCGGCGATCACGGCGGTACGGGCCATAGTGCCCATCAGGCCGGGGCGTCCTCGACGTCGCATATCAGTTCTCCTCCAGTGCTTCGATGGCCATTTTGACGCTCTCGTGCGGGATTCGCATGTAGGTGATGACCTCGCCCTGGGAGCCGCGGATGGCAGTGGCGAGGCGCGAGGCCCAGGTGTTCTCCCACACAACCACCAGTGCTGAGGAATCCGGGTCCAGGCCGTCGGCCATCCCCAGCAGGTCCTCGTCGTTGAGCAGATCCAACTGCGACTCGGTCAAGCCGGCGAAGGCGTCAGCGACCGCGGCGTCCTCCACCTCGATGAAGGAGGCGTTGCCCTCGGCGTCCTTGGTCAGGAAGGCCAGGTCGATGATGCGGATGGTCCCGTCCTGCTGGAGTTCGGCAATGGCGGGGGCGACGTCGCCGTTGAAGTTGTTGCCCTCGAACAGAATCACGGCCACGTCGACCGGACCGACTGTGTCCGGATCGGGGATGTCTGACATGCGGTTTCCTCTCTGCGGATGCCCCCTTGTTGTATCGCAGATACTCCCGGAACGCGCGGTTGATCAGCGGCACCCGCGACGCTGGAACGCCTTCTTGGAGGTGTACGTGCCCCGTGGTTGGTACGGACCCATCACCTTCTGCTGGGAGACGTTGACGCGGCGGGTCACGTCGACATCGTCAAGCCCGACGTTCTGCAGGGAGCGGGCGAAGCCGGGGTCGCTGGCCAGGTTGCGCAGCAGCAGGGTGCCGGTCTGCCGGCCGAGGGAGTCGCGCTTGTTCCCCCAGTCCAGCCACGCGACCCCGCACTTGGTCCGGGCGTTCTTGGGTCGATCGGCCCGCCGGCTCACGACGATCGTGTAGCGCCGGCTCTTCGTCAGGACCGGTTTGAGATCTGCATCGCTCAAGCAGTCGATGGCGTTGGTCTCCACCGGTGAGCCGTTCTGGCAGACCGACCAGTACCGCATCTGACCCCCGGCCATCCGCCGCACCTTCGGACCCGTCGCCGGGGTGGTGGGCAGCTTGCCGCGCAGGACCAGGACCTTGCCGAAGTCGGCGTTGATCGGCCCGACCGCGTACTTCACGTTGCGGTTGTCGTAGTAGCCGCCGACCTCCCCGAGGGCCAGATCCGCGCGGCGCAGTTTCCGCTGCGGGGTGTCCAGTCGGTAGATCGACAGAGCCAGCGGTTGGTTGAAGAACTTCTCCCACCGCAGCGGTGAGAAGGAGGGGTTGCGGGCGGGATCGGCGCCCGGCAGGTTGACCAGTCCGGTGTAGACCGGGCCGGGCATGGTCTGGAACTGGAAGTATTTCTGCGGGTCGTTGATCGCGTCGCACAGTGCCTGGTCTCGGAGAACCTGGCCGCCGGCCAAGGTCAACACCGGCCGCGGCAGGGACTGCGGGCTGCGGTCGGCCGCCGCGTCGGGCAGGTACACCCGGTAGATCAACTCCTGCGCCGCCCCTTCGTTGGTCGGCGGAGCGTCGATCACATTCGGCTCGTCCGAAGCGCGACCGTCGGTCATCGTCACGGTGTAGGAGCGGTTGGGCGCGTACCGTTCGGCACCCACCACGTAGGGGTTGATACTGCCGGCGTCGGGCTGGATGCGGACGTCCTCGAGGGCGTCCACGGCGGCGTGGTCGGTGCCGGCGACGCGGCCATAGGCGTTGAGCGACATGTAGCGCGCGTGCGGGTACTCGCCCTGTAACTGCAGGGTCGCCCCGGCGGGCAGCCGGAACCTTGCGCCCCAATAGAGCGCACCCTCATCGGGGTAGGCGAGGTTGGTGTCGGGGTCGGAGATCCCCATCGGGCCGAACCAGAAGCAGGTGGCCTGCGGGACTCCCTCACCTGCGGCGCCGGCCTGCACGGGCGCGGCGGCGGCCAGCACAGCGGCCGAGGCCATCACCGTGGCGAGCATTTTGCGCATCCCACAACTGTAGGTCGCCATCTGGGTGTGCGTGCCTAACATTGACCACATGCCCATCGCCGGTCCGCCGCCCCAACCGTCTCGTCGGGGATTCCTGGCCGGGATGGCCGGTGCCGTGGGCGCGCTGGGCCTGGGGGCGTGCGCGCAACCGGCTCAGCCCGGTGGCCTGCCGGTGGCGGTGCCGGTGACCAACCCCGACGGAGACCATCCGAATCTCGTGGTGGTCGTGAGCGATGACCATCGCTGGGACCACGTGAGCTACCACCCGGACCACCCGCCGTTCTTGAACACGCCCAACCTCGACCGCCTCGCCTCACAGGCGGTCGTAGGGACCAACGCTTTCGTGACCACCGCCCTTTGCAGCCCGTCGAGAGGCACCTTCCTGTCCGGGCAGTACGCCAGCCGCCACGGTGTGCAGAACAACCTGACCGCCTGGAACCCGCAGACCGAGACTTTCTTCGAGCCGCTCATGGCCGCCGGGTACGACTGCGCCTTCATCGGCAAGTGGCACATGCCCGGGCAGTTGCCGAACCTGCGCGGGGTCGACACGTTCGTCACCTTCACCGCGGAGCAGGGACAGGGGCAGTACGTCGACTGTCCGCTGCTCATCGACGGGGTCATGACTGAGCGCCCGG
>JALOLM010000131.1 GCA_025455985.1 Candidatus Nanopelagicales bacterium
CATCTGGTGGTGCAGCCGGACAGTGAGCAGCGACTGCGGGAGTCCTTGACCCTCGGCGGCTGGAGATTGCGAGGCTGAGGCGGCGCGGTCGGTTGTTGCGTTGTTACGAGCGTTGCCTGCCCGATGTTGTGACGTTGGCGGTTTGCCGAGTCGAGACCCGCAACAACACAACAGCGGTGCGGTTGGCCAGGTAACAACGCAACAGCCGGCCCTTTGCTGCTGAACGGTAGGCTCGCACTCATGTCCGCTGTCATCGTCGCCATCGACGGACCCTCCGGTTCCGGCAAGTCCAGCGTGAGTAAAGGTGTGGCGAGTCGGCTGCGCTACGAGTACTTGGACACCGGCGCGATGTACCGGGCGCTGACCTGGTGGGCCTTGGACAAGCACCTCTCGCCGGACCAGGTTGCCGACCGGCTCGACGAATGCGCGATCATGAGCGGTACCGATCCCGAAGCGCCGTTCGTCACAGTCAATGCCATCGACGTTTCCGAGGCGATCCGCACACCTGAGGTCACCGCTGCTGTGAGCGCGTATAGCGCCGTGCCGCAGGTGCGCACGATGTTGGTGGAGATGCAGCGGGAGGCCGCCGCCAATGCCGGTTCGGGTCTGGTGGCTGAAGGTCGCGATCTGGGGACCGTGGTCTTTCCGGACGCGACGCTCAAGGTGTATCTGACAGCCGATGTCGAGGCTCGTGCGCAACGCCGGGCGGCGGAGAACGCTCAGCGTGGGCAGGACGCCGATGTTGCCGACACCCATGAATCCCTGGCAGCGCGCGACGCCGCCGACAGTGGACGTGCGGTTTCGCCCTTGCAGGTCGCTGATGACGCGGTGCAGGTCGATGCCACGTTCATGACGCTGCCCGAAGTCATTGACCACGTCACAGCTCTGGTTCAGGAGCGCGTGTGAGCGAGCAGATGCCCGGTGATGAGGTCTACACCGACGATCTCGGCGACGACACCGACCTCGATGCCCTGGCCCAGGCCGCCGCGTCCGTGGCTGAGCAGGAGTTCGTCGGTGGTGATTACGAGCCCGATGAGTTCGAGTGGATGCCGGTCGTGGCGGTGATCGGACGGCCCAACGTGGGCAAGTCGACGCTGGTCAACCGCATCCTCGGTCGGCGTGAGGCTGTGGTCCAGGACGTGCCAGGGGTGACGCGGGACCGCGTGCGCTACGTCGCGGAGTGGTCGGGCAAGCAGTTCCAGTTGGTGGACACCGGCGGCTGGGAGGCTGACGCCACCGGCATGCGTGCCGATATCGCCGCGCAGGCCCAGCGCGCTGTCGACGAGGCCGACGTCGTGCTGTTCGTGGTGGACGCCATCGTGGGTGCCACCGACGCCGACGAGGACGTGGTGCCGATCCTGCGGGCGTCCGGCAAGCCGGTGGTGCTGACCGCGAACAAGGTCGACGACGCCGCCACCGAAGCCGACGCTTCGGCGCTGTGGTCCTTGGGGTTGGGGGAGCCGTACCCCGTTTCCGGCCTGCACGGCAGGGGCAGCGGTGACCTGCTCGACGAGATCATCGCCCGGCTGCCTGAAGAAGGTTCGGCGCAGGTGGCCGCGGAGGGTCCGCGGCGGGTGGCGATCGTGGGTCGGCCCAACGTCGGCAAGTCCTCGCTTCTCAACCGCCTGGCCGGTCACGAACGGGCCGTTGTTGACAGTGTCGCCGGTACGACTGTCGATCCAGTGGACGAGGTCGTGACGCTGGGGGATGAGCAGTGGCTGTTCGTCGACACTGCCGGTATTCGCCGGCGGGTGCGCGAGGCCAGCGGTCACGAGTACTACGCCTCTCTGCGCACGCAGCGCGCTATTGAGCGAGCCGAGGTGGCACTCGTTGTGATCGACGCGAGCCAGCCGATCTCCGAGCAGGACATCAGGATCATCCAGATGGTCGTGGATGCCGGCCGCGCCATGGTCATCGCCTTCTCCAAGTGGGATCTGATGGACGACGAGCGCCGGCGGGAACTCGGCCGCGAGATGGACCTCGACCTGATCGGGGTGCCGTGGGCGCAGACGGTCAACATCTCCGGTAAGACCGGCCGGGGCGTGGAACGCATCGCGAAACACCTGCGGACCGCGCTGGACTCCTGGCAGACCCGGGTGCCGACCGGGAGGTTGAACAAGTTCCTCACCGAGTTGGTGGCCGCGCACCCGCACCCGGTTCGCGGCGGGCGGCAACCGCGCATCCTGTTCGGCACCCAGGCTTCGGTGGCCCCGCCCACGTTTGCGCTGTTCACCACGGGCTTTCTCGAGTCGGGCTACCGCCGCTTCGTGGAACGCCGGCTGCGTGAGGAGTTCGGTTTCGTGGGCACGCCCATGCGGATCAACCTGCGGATCCGTGAGAAGCGGCGTCGGCGGTAGCGGGTCGTTCAGCCTCAGCCGATCTGTGGCAATCGGTACTGCTCGTACGCGGCAAGGTGAATCGCGTGCAGGCCGCCGACATTGGCGACCGGGATCAGGTAGTTGGTGAGATTGCCATCGATAATGAAGAAGTCGTCGATGTCCTCGGGGCTATACGTTCTGCGTCTGCGACGGCTGGTCGAGAGATAGACCTTCCACGTGTGCCCTACCCACACCGTCGTTGTTTTCACCTGGACTCGGCGGATTCCTGTCGGAGTGCCGACAAGCAGGTCGTAGCGGCTGGGCTCCAGTGGCCAGGACACTGCCAGTCCACTCAGACTGAACCAAGCCGCCGCGAGCAGAGAGCCCGCACGATCCAGGTGGCTGATGGAAGGTCGCGGGTTCTGGGCGGTTGATGGGTCTGCGGCAGGTGCCAAATGCCCGACCTCCGCGCCCAGTCGAGCCGCATGCCCTTTCAATGCGTCGATGTCACATGAGTCGTGAAAGTCCAGAACCTCGGCCACTTCGGTCCAGTTCCTGCTTTGCGCGATAGCGCTTCTCAGGCGGCTTTCTGTCCAACGTCTTGCGCCTCGGAAGTGGCCGTAGTCGAGGCCTAGCGAATCGGCGTGGGACCGCGCAGAGCGTATGGCTCCCGATGAGTTCGCTGTCAGCCCCAGTTCACGTAGCACTCCTCTCCAGGAAGTCGACGCCGCGACTGCTGTGGCCAACTCATTGTCCGTGTACTTGCGCTTGTGACTCACGGGCGAACCGTATGACAGTCCACTGACACAACTCCAAGAGGAGGTGTGGCACCGGCCATGACGCCGGTTCACAGGACGGTGCCCATGCAGAATCCTCGCGGGGGTCCCCACGAAGCCTGGGCCGGCTCACGGGTATTCTGTGGAGGCACGCGTCCGCGCGTGGCGGGCTGTAGCGCAGCTTGGTAGCGCACCTGACTGGGGGTCAGGGGGTCGCAGGTTCAAATCCTGTCAGCCCGACTGGAGAGGGAATCTGGGATGCTTCCCAGATTCCCTCTTCATTTCGAGGTCGCATTGCAGGATTTGGGAGGAGGGCCGCCGGAGGTGGCCCGACGGTTCCTGTCAGCCCGACACAGCAAGGGGCCTGGTCAGAGAGGGATTCTGGCCAGGGCTTTCGTGTTCCGCGGGGGCGCTGTCTCCCTTCCCGTCTCCCTACGTCGTGTGGCTCAGTTGGCGGCGAGATCGAAATTCAGTGGCCCCCATGAGCAGCCGTATCCAAGGGCGTTGTCGACGCCGTACGTGGTGATCTTGTGAACCGTGCCGGTCACAGCGCGCTTCGTGAACCGCCCTTTGAAGGTCGACTGGGCAACGCCGCCGTAGAGATCCGTTTCGCTGAAACGGCCTTTGCGCACACGGCCTTCCCAAGTGGTGATCTGCAGCCGCGCGGTGATGCGCTTCGTCGTGGGCACCATGGCGGTGCCGTTCCAGATGTCGCACGTGGCCTTCACCTTGGTCCAGGTGATCAACGGGGTTAGATAGACGCGCTCGGTGCTGGAGTTCCAGGTCCGCTTGACCTCCAGCGTGACCTGCCCTCCGTTGGCCGTCCCGCCGGTATAGATCGCTCCCGGTTTCGGCTGGACCGTTTTGGGCCCCGCGAGAGCCACGCTGGGCATCGCTACCAGCAGTGCAGCGGCTATGACCGAAGTGCTGGCCAACCGGCCGATCGGAGTGCGGCGTGCCGTGGAGGAATCCATGACCAGACGGTAGGTCGGGGCTGGCTACTGCGTCAACAGGCCTAAGCGTCGCTACTCGGAGGTCCGCAGGGGCTCGAGGGCGGTGAGGACCAGGTCGAGACCGAAGCTGAACTCCTCTGCCGGGTCGTAGCCGCCGGCGGCCAGGACCGCGGCGGACTCGTTGAGGTAGGGAAACTCCTCGGGCGGAAGTTGGGGCAGGTAGACGTCCTCGGTCATGTCCGCGAGTTCCTCGGCGGTATCGAACGGCAGGCTGGCTTCCTGCAGAGCGAAACCGTAGACGTAACTGTCAAGCAGCCAGTTCGCGTGTGTGGCCATCACGACCGAGAAGCCAGCCCTGCGCAGGCAGGCGGTGAACGCCTCGCGGTGCCGCAGGTTCGCGGGCCCCGGCGTGGTCCTCGACTCCATCAGGGCGATCGCCCACGGGTGGCGGCCGAGAACCTCTCGGGCGGAGGCCGCCCGACTCCGCATCGCCGACTGCCAATCTGTCTGCTCGGGTGGGAGCTCGATCTCGTCGAACACCACGTCAATCATGGCGTCCAGCAGTTCTTCCTTGTTCGCCACGTAGTGGTACAGCGACATAGCGCCCGCGCCCAGCGCATCGGCCAGCCGGCGCATGCTCAGCCCCTCGACCCCATCGCGATCGGCGAGCCGGACCGCCTCGACCACTACCCGCTGCTTGCTCAGCCCTGCGTCTGACGCGGCGTTTCGCTGTTCCTTCGCAGACACAGATTATCTCCTCGCTTGCTGGAACGACTTGACAATCGTACAGCGTACGGGGATAGTACGGTATACGACGTACAGTGTACGAACCGTTGAGAATCAAGGTGAAGGAGTCACGGATGACAAGCCAGGCAGTAGGACCCACCCAGTTGGAGGACCGGCAGGTCCCGGTCAAAGTGAAGCTCGCAGCAACATGGGCCAGTTTCATGTTCCTGTACATCTACGTCGACTACCTGGCGCTGTACAAGCCCGGCTTCGTTGACGAGATCCTGGGCGGCAGGGTCCACGAGTTCGATACTGGGCCAACGTTCGTCGCCCTCGCGCTCACGCTGATTGCGATCCCGAGCCTCATGATCATGCTCTCCGCGACACTGCCCGCCCGCGTCAACCGCACCGTCAACCTCGTCGTGGCAGCGCTCTACATTCCCGTATCGATCTATAACGCGGCGGGGGAGTCCCTGACGTACTCCTACTTCTACGGACTGTCCATTGGACTGGAGGTGCTGCTCCTGGCCTTCATCCTGCGCTGCGCCTGGACCTGGCCCCGCACGCCGTCAATGTCGGTGCCGAACCTCGTCGAACCCGACCAGTCGCGGATCTAGGCAGAACGGCGGTCGCCGGGCTTCGGATCTCTACGCCATCCGGGTGCTGTCGTTGACTGAACCGAACGGGCAGCATCAGGCATCAGATCTTGATGCGAACGCAACCTCGCCTCGATCAGAGTGGTCAGGAAGCAGACTCGTGCAGCGCTACCGTGAAAGTGGTGGATCTCCGCAGTCAGGAGAGGGGGCATCATGAGCAAGTTGATCTCAGTTCTGGGTGTTGGGGTTGCCGCGATCAGCCTGTCGGTGGCGACAGTCCCCGCGACAGCGATGACCGTGCACCCTGGACCTGTCAAGCTCGTCTTTCCCGAGGCATCTGAGCCCGGCGACATGCGCCCTGGGACAACGTCCACCCTGTACGTCAGTAGTTCGTCTTTCGACTTGGCGAGAGGCGGCCCCATTGTCTGGCGTGGACGGGTGTACCAAGGCGGTCGCCTGAAGTTCCCCGCGGCCAAGCAGACGTGGCCAACGTCGATCCTCTCGGACACGTCTATCAAACGTTTGGCCGGAACAATAGGCACCGATGGCAAAGTGAGGCTTGAGGGGACCATGAAGGCCGTTGTTTCTGCCCCTGGAGTCTCCTGCACGACGACCTCGCCCATCACGTTGTCCACGAGGATCCGACCCGGGCCCGTGTTGGGTAACCCCGGTGGCCAGGACTGCACCCCCTCAACCGGCAAAGTGGCGCTGATGAGCAAGCCCCTGCGCCTCACAAGCGTGGACGGTGGTTCAGGCTGCGGCCCAATCTTGTATCTGCAGCCGCTGCTCTACCTCACCGGCTCGATGAAGTTGCCCTGAGGAGTGCGAATCGCCAACCCTCATAGCCGTCGTTCGGCCAAGAGTTGGCTACGCACGCCATCACTGTCGCTGCCGGACCTCGTCGAAGCCGATCGGTCGCGGGTCCCGATGGAGCGGTAGGCGCAGGGCTTCGATCCTCTCCGGTTGGTCAGGGACTGGCCGTACGTGGGAAGTGTTTGCTGCGCTCCCGTTCCGGATTCCCCGTGGTATCTCATGAAGCTCCGCCGCGCTAGGCTTCACTGCGTCCCGTGAGTGACCGGTCAACCCACCTATCCCAGGAGAATTCCTTGCTTCCAGCGAACGTGCCTATGGG
>JALOLM010000132.1 GCA_025455985.1 Candidatus Nanopelagicales bacterium
CAGGCACGACGACCTTCTGGCGGCCGGTGGACTCTACGCGCGCCACTACGAGCAGTTCAGCCTGTCCGCTGCGGAGTAGCCGCGACGCCGCGGTTTAAGAACGGCCACGCGTGGTGACTCCAACCTGGTGCCGATCTGCGAGCTGGAGGCGCTCAGACAGCGCGCAACGCCCCACCGTCGACGGCCACGATGCTGCCGTTCACGTACGAGGCCACCGGTGAGAGCAGGAATGCTGCCACCGACCCGAACTCCTCAGGATTGCCGTACCGGCGCAGGGGAATGGTCGCCTCCCGCCGGCGGCGCACGGTCTCGGGATTGCCGCTGCGGGCATCCTGGGCGAAGACGTTGTCGGTGGCAACCCGGCCCGGCATGATCCCGTTGACCCGGATCCCGAGGGGACCGACCTCGTCGGCGAGGTCCTTGACCATCATGGCCAGACCCGGTCGAAGGCCGTTGGACAGTGACAGGCCAGGGATGGGGGAGCGCACCGACGTGCTCAGGACGAACACGATGCTGGCACCCGTCCCGGATGGGATGGCCTCAGCGGTGGTGCCCGACACGGTGGCACGCGCGATGCGCAGACCGCCGAGGAAGACGGTTTCGAATGCCTGGCGCCAGGCGTGCTCGGAGGAGTCCATCGGGGTCCCCGGCGGCGGGCTGCCCGCGCTGATCAACGCGCCGTCGAGGCGGCCGAATCGGGCTAGAGCCGCGGCGGTTGCGATCTCCGAGGTGGTCTCACCGGCGAGGTCGGCCGCGATGCCCACCGCGTTACCGGGTCCGAGGTCTTTGACGGCGGCGTTGAGTACCTCCTGATCCCGCGCGACGAGCACCACTTTGGCACCCTCGGCCACAAGAGCCTTGGCAGCGGCGAGCCCCAACCCCCGGGAGGCTCCGGTCACGACGATGCAGCGATCAGTCAGGCGGAGGTCCATGGACCCCATCGTGCCGCACTCACCGGGTCAAAGCACCCTGCGTCGCCTGCCGGGTCTCCCGCACCTCGCGGCGCAAGAGGATCACGTAGCCGATCGGAAGCATGAGTCCGAAGATGAGCCATTGCCCTGCGTAGCCGAGGTGAGGCCCGAGGCCGGGTCCGTCGACAGGAACGGGGGGCACCGCATCGGGTGGCTCGGATGACGTCAACTGCAGATACGCCTGATAGCAGCCCTGGGGGCAGATCGCCTCGATGTTCAACGAGGTCGCCTCGCCGTTGCTCAGGATGCCAGCGCCTCGACGGGGCTCCGAGGGTTGCAGGACCCCGGTCACGCTGACTCTCCCAGCGGGTGCCGCAGCAGCGGTCGCCTGTTCCACGTTGTCGCGGGTGGCGGCCATCCAGCCGCGCAGCACCAGGATCGACGATCCGTCGGGGAGTCGCAGTGGATTGACCACCCACATGCCGCGTTCTTCACGCAGGGAACGGTTGCGGATCAGGACGGCTTGCTGGTCGTAGACGCCTGTGACGGTCACCTGCGTGTACTGACCGGAGGCCGGCAGCGGTTCGGTGGGCAGTAGCACTGACTCCAAGGAAACCGGCGCGGCGGTCTCGGCAGCAGCCACCTGGGCCTCCTGTGCAGATCGGCGCTCGTGGCGGTCGTACTGCCAGTTCGCCGCCACGACACACAGACCCATGAGGAAAGGCAAGGCCAGCAGCATCCCGAGCCATTTCGGCTGGCGCATCACCGCCCAGACGTCGGACACCGGTGTTACTCGTCCTCGAGCCGGAAACCGATCTTCATGGTCACCTGGTAGTGGTTGACGGAGTCGTCACGCACGTAGCCCCGGATGTCGGTGACCTCGAACCAGTCGATGTGCCGCAGTGTGGCAGCGGCCCGGGCGATGCCGTTCTCGATGGCCTGGTCCACGCTCTCCGGCGAGGTCCCGACGATCTCGGTGAGGCGGTAAGTCCTGTTGCTCATGTCCAACTCCAGCAGTTCTCTGCGGCGGCCGGTGGGGGGTTCATTGCCCGAGTTCCTGCCGTAACTGATCGGCGAGGTCCACGCCACCACCGTACGTCAGGTCACTGGGAATGACTTTGCCCACCTGCACCCCACCGATACAGGCAGACGCATCCGTCGAGGTCACCGTGATGCTCGATTCGCCGCCCTCGGCGCGGACGAAGAGGCTGTGCATGCCTGCCTTCACATCCGCTGCCACCGGTTGACCGGATCCGATCTGAACGCTGACGAAGCCAGGGGTCTGGGCGGTGTATTGAACCCCTACCGTGTGGCTCCAGGCGATGATCGGATGCTCCAGCGGGATCGTCGCGGACGCGCCCGGGGGCACGGGGATGCACTCACCGGTGATCAGTCCGGACGGTCCATCGATCTGTGCGGGCACCAGACGTCCACGGTTGTCGATGATTTGTAGCTGGTCCGTGCTGCTGGAGTAGCCGGGCTGAGCCGTCAGAGGCGCCAGGAACCAACTGGCCTGGTTGTAGGGGTGCGTCACCGGCAACAGGATGAAGTCGGGGACGTCCTGGTCCAGAAGCGGGCTGCCGGGATCCGCGGCGGCGAGATCCACCCGCGCATTGCCAACCCACCGCTGCGCCGGGTTCTTCGACCAGATGGCCGCGTAGGCCAGAGTAGAGAACAACGTCAGAAGGCCGACGAGGCTCAACGCCGTCACCATCGGCCACCGCAGACGCTGGGAGCGCAACTGCGGCAGGTAGGCCGCCACGGTCGCCCCGAGGGCGATGCTCACTGGGATGAGTGTTGTGGCTACGTAGCGGCCCGCCTGGACCACGCCGGGATCACCGTCGGGCCCGAGCCGGCCGATGGCGAAGCTCGCCAGATCGACCACAAGGTAGGCGCCGGCGATGAACCAGGCCTTCCGGGCCGTTCCTGGCGTGCGTACCCCGGCGAAAACCACCGCACCCACGCTCACCGCACCCACCACCACCAGCCACAGTGGTGGATCGGCGAAGGACGCGCTGAAATCGACCGGTGTCCAGTTCAACGGCCCGCCGACCAACGCTGGGGCGAGCGTCTTGAACACCGCTGCGATGATGAGATCCAGAAGTTGACCCGGTCCCGTGGGCAACCTAGTCCGTCCGGCCGCCACCTGCGCGAAGACCGCCAGGTAGGCACCGAGGAACACGATCCAGCCCAGCCAGAGCCGCCAGCGCTCCACCACAACAGCCCGCACGCAGCCCATCAGCGAGGACTGTCTACATATCAGCAGGGACACTCCGAACAGCCAGACGGGAATGAGGACGCTCTTCTCGAAGAATCCGAGCGCCACTGCCACCAGCACGAACGTCGTCAGCAACGCCGACACCGAGCCTGTGTTCAGATACCGCACGTGGCTCACCGTCGCCAGTAGCGCGCAGGTCATCAGTGGTACGAGTGTCAAAGCCGCCGCCCACCAGGTGAGCCCAGGCATCATGATCGGGCACAGCAAGAAGACACTCAGGGCTGCGATGGTCTGCCAGCCGCGCCCCAGCAACGTGGTGAAGGCCAACACCGCTGCTGTCACCAGGAGAAGTTGCCCTAGCAGCATCGAGACCGCCACCAGTGCGTAATTCAGCCCGGACAGTTCCTGCAGGACCCACACGACCACGTAGCTCAGCGGCATCACATGTCCGTCGTGGTTGTTGAACAGCAACTCGGTGGTCAACCCCCGCCGCGCGGCCTGACCCTGCAATATGAAGTCGTCCCAATACAGCCACCCGCCGACCATCACGATGGTCCACAACAGCAGGTGGACGCCGGCCACGACCGCCACACCAATCCGGAACGGGGTGCGGCTGCCAGTCATGTCCTCGAGCGGGTGCGCATCGGTGACCGTGGTCATCGTGCCACCGGGCGTTGGCGGGTTCGGGCACCCGCGACTACCGTGGAGGAGTGGCGCGATCGCAAGAAAGTATTCCGATCACCGCGGCGCCGATCCCTATGCGGGAAGACCAACGCCAGCGGGCCCGCCGCTACTTGATCTCCATGGCGATCCGCACCGTGTGTTTCGTGGCGGCCATATTCGCCGAGGGGTGGCTGCGCTGGGCGCTCGTGCTCGGGGCGGTGTTCCTGCCCTACGTTGCGGTGGTCATGGCCAACGCCGGTCGCAGCCGAAAGCCGGAGAAAGCGCCGCAGTTGATCATCCACGACCAGCGCCAGATCGGCTCCAGCCACGACCGATAGGCCTGTCAACGTGCCTCGCTCGGGCTGCTCAGATTGAAGCCGTCAACCACCACAGCCGGCATGGAGGTGCGCGTGAACCAGTCTGCCCACTCCCGCGGCAGGCACAGCCCACTGGTGCTGGCATCGGCGATCCGGGCCAAGAGGTCGGGCACGGAGACGTTGAACCGGAAGTTGGGCAAGGAGGCCACGATCTGTCCTTCCCTGACCCGGTAAACGCCGTCGCGGGTCAGACCGGTCAGCAGCAGGTTCTGGGGGTCCACCTCACGGATGTACCACAGGCAGTTGATCAACACCGCATCCTTGGTCCGGGCGATCAACTCGTCCAAGTCACCGGTTCCTGCGTCATCGGTGAACACGAGGTTGTCGGCCAGGTAGGCGGGTTCCAGCCCGAACGTGGCCGCCGTGGGCCGGCTGGCACGCAAGGCAGTCAAGATCCCATTGCGCAGAACCTCCGTGCGCCCAAGGGGCAGTCCATTGTCGAACACGGACTCAGTGCTGGAGTCGGCCTCGACCACCACATAGTCAGGGGTCTGGAGGCCTGGGTACTCAGGGTCGGAGAACAGGCTCACACTGCGCGGCGTGAGCCGCTGTCCGAGCCGGGTGCCCCCGCCGGGCTCGGAGAAGACGTTGTGGCCCTCGGCGGCGTCGCGGCCATTGGCCGACCAGATCATGTAGATGAGCAGGTCCGCCAATGCCCCGGGGGTGAGGATCACCCGATGCCTGCCCGGGGACAGATCCTCCTGGCGTGCCGACAGGCCCAGCAGGTGTGCCTGGCGGCTGGCAGCACCAGCGAAGTCCGCATCCAAAGTGTTTGCGCCCCACCATGTGGTTCCGTCGGGTGTGCGCGCAGAGGCTTCGAAGCGTGGTGAGGTCAGCACGCTGCGTAACCGATGGCCCTCTGTCGAGGTCAGGTAGGTCGTGGTGGTGTCCACCTGCGCGTAGCCGAACTGCGGTGCTGGTTGCCGCAGGAATCCGTCGACGAGACCCACCAGCCGGTCGGTCAACGCCGGATCGAGGGTGTCCGGTGGCAGCTCGAAGTCTTCATGCACGACCGCCTCTGTGGGCGCGGCCGCGTCTGTTGGCGTGGCGCTGGCCGCGACCGCGTTGGCCTGCAAGGCCAGCAGGTGGGCTTCGTCGGTGTCCGCAGCCTGGCCGGACACCACACCGAGCCCAGCACTGTCGCCGGATCTGCGAATAGCCACCACGGTCAGATTGGTCGACTGAGTGTCGCCGTTGGTGGTCAGTGCGGAGTTGGCCCAGCGCACGTTCACACTGTGTGTCGCACGCACGATGGCGTAGCCGTCCTCAAGCCCGGCCAGAGCCGCGTCCGCGATGTCATGTGTGTTCATGCTCCGGCCTCCTGCTTGGTGTTGAGGATGTTGACCCCCGCGAACACTGCGGACGGACAGCCGTGAGACACGGGCGCGACCTGGCCGGGCTGGCCCTTGCCGCAATTCAGCGCTCCACCCAGCACGTAGGTCTGCGGCCCCCCGAGACCGGTCAGCGAGTTCCAGAACTCGAGGGTGTTCGACTGGTAGGCGACGTCGCGCACCTGTCCGGCGATTCTGCCCGAGCGGATGAGGAAGAAGCGCTGGCCGGTGAACTGGAAGTTGTAACGCTGCATGTCGATGGACCAGGACTTGTCACCGACTACGTAGATCCCGTTCTCCACACCGGCGATCAGTGCCTCGGTGTCAGGCCCCTCGGGGGAAGGGCGCAAACTGACGTTCGGCATACGTTGGATGGGCACATGTTCGGCGCTGTCCGCGTAGGCGCACCCGTTGGATCGGCCGCCGGGTCCGGCCATCTGCCGGTCCAGCTGGTAGCCGACGAGCACCCCATCTCGGACCAGGTCCCACTCGCCGGCCTCGACCGCCTCGTCGTCCCAGCCCACGGTTGACAACCCGTGCACCGCAGTGCGGTCTGCCCGGATGTTCATCAGATCGCTGCCGTACCGCAGACTGCCGAGTTTGTCGACGGTTGCGAAGGAGGTCCCCGCGTAGTTGGCCTCGTAACCCAGCGCCCGGTCCTTCTCCGTGGCATGACCCACCGATTCGTGGATCGTCAACCACAGATTTGTCGGGTCCACGACCAGGTCGTACCGGCCAGGAGTGACCGATGGCGCCTGGACCTTCTCGTCGAGCATCGCCGGCAGAGGTGCGAGTTGGTCGGTCCAGTCCTCGAGGGCGTACTCCCAACCGCGACCGATAGGCCCACGCGTCGTGGTCATGTCGTCGAAGCCCGAGTCCGTCAGCCTGATCGCGGTGTACACCGGGTGCGAGCGGACTCTCTGCTGCACGATGCGCGAGCCGGCCAGATCGGCCAGGAAGGTCGTCTCCACGACGGCTTC
>JALOLM010000133.1 GCA_025455985.1 Candidatus Nanopelagicales bacterium
GCTTGCGGCAGACCGTTCGCCGGTGACGGAAGATCCGCTGTACCGCAGCGCTGCGCTTGATCTTGACGCTCACGACGTATCGAGATTCGAGTCCGGGGACGTCGACCTGGACGACTGGCTACGCGAACATGCCGCGACGACCGCTCGAGCTCGCGTCGCCCAGACATTCGTGTGAACCGGATCGGACAGGTCCGGTGTCCTGGCCTACTACGCCATCAGTGCGCATGCGGTACCTCGCGTCGAGGCGCCGAGCCGAATTGCCCGCGGCGTCCCTGATCCGGTGCCCGCGGCGCTGCTCGAGAAACTCGCACTGGATAGATCACTGCAGGGGCAGTGGCTCGGCGACGTGCTGCTTGCTGACGCACTCGAGCGCATCATCGCCGCCAGTGAAGCCGGCCCGGCAGTTCGCGCCATCGTTGTCGACGCCGCTACTGACAGGGGACGTGCGCGGTATTCACGCTTCGGATCCGTCTCGGTCCCCGGTCGCCGTGATCGGATGATCGTGCGGGCGGACACCGTTGCCAAGGGGCTTCGCGGGGCCTGACGTTTCAGATTCTTGCGCGATTCCAACGAAATAGCTGCAGGTCGTTCGCTTGTTCCAGGGCCGGAGAGATTCGGATACCTCGCTCCGCTGCAGCTTGGGGTGCGAGGCGCCACCGCCGAACCGCCCAACGTCCTTGAGTTCATCGTGGGTAGGTCCGACGGTTGGCCGATGCTGCTCGGCGCTGGTCCTGTCGCCTGGGCGTAGCCGCCAGCACTTCCCCGTCGTAAGGTGCCAGTCATGACGACCACCGACGACATGATCGCTCGTCAGCAGCCTCTGGAAACCGGCTTCGGCTACCGAACCACGGCAGCCGAGGTGCTCGCCGCTGGGTCTGGAGACGGTCAGGGCCCTGACCGCGGCCGGCGTCTCAGTTGTTGTCCCGGCACGCCGGCGGGAGGCTGCGGCCGCTGCCTTGGCCGACTTGCCCACAGTCCGCGTTGAGATGATGGACTTGCGCGATCTGGAATCGGTGGCCGCTTTCACTGCGAAGGTCCGGTCAGCGGGCGCGCCCGTTGACATGGTGATCAACGTGGCAGGCGTGATGGCCTGCCCGTTCGAGCTGACGCCGCAGGGGTGGGAATCGCAGTTCGGGATCAACCACCTTGGACACTTCGCGCTGGTCGCCGGCGTCGCCGACCTGATGTCTTCGGGCGCACGGGTGGTGTCCTACTCGTCGGTGGCCCACTATCGCTCACCGGTGCTCTTCGACGATGTCAACTTCGAGCAGATGGCCTACGACCCTTGGGTGGCCTACGGGCAATCGAAGACGGCCAACGCCTTGTTCGCGGTGGCTCTCGATGCCCGCGCGGCCGAGCGGGGCATACACGCGTACTCGGTACATCCCGGCGGGATCCTGACGGACCTTCAGCGACACATGCCCCGCGAGGAGTTGCGCGCTCGGCACTGGATCGACGATGAGGGCAACCCCAATCCCCTGTTCAAGACACCGCAGGAAGGCGCGGCCACCGGGCTTTGGGCGGCTACCGCGCCTGAGCTGGTCGACCGCGGCGGCGTCTACTGCGAGGACTGTTCCATCAAGGGGGTCGTATCGCCCGACCACGCGGACCTGACCACCGGCGGGGTGAAGGAGTGGGCAATCGATGTCGAGGCCGCCGAGCGTTTGTTCGCCCTCTCGGTGGATGCGACCGGGCTGGAGCCCTTCGCGGGGTAGGGGGCTCACACGAATGGGTTGACCACGGTGACGCCGTTGTAGTCCTGTCCATCTGAAAGGTCCTCGGAGAGCAGATCATTACACCCAGATTCTCGAGCCGCCTCGATGATTGCAGCGTCCCAATACGACACGTTGAACCGCTGCATCGTCTCGATGGCCGCACGCACGATCGGAACGGTCACGTCCTGGATGGAGAACCGGGTGAATGCCTCAACCAGTGCCAAGGCCTGGGAATGCGAGAGGGGGTCCGGCCGGGATTTGCGGGTGGCTTGAACGTAGAACTCCTGCAGGACCTGCGTGGACAGGCAGATGTCGGCGGAATCGAGGAGTCCTCGAGCGATCCGGGCCTTCGTGCTCTCGGAAGGATGGGTCTAGATCGCATCAAGCAGAACGTATGTCAACACACTGCACGCTCGTGGACCTCATCTCGACTCAATCGATCGTCGGCGCGGAAGCCGGTGAGACTCGCAACGACAATCCGTTCTTGTTGTGCAAGGCGGTCAAACTCAGCAGAACTGCTCTCGAGGGATCGAAGGTACGCGACCACCAATGCACTCACTGACATCCCCGATTCGGCGGCGCGAACCCGTGCCAACCGATACACCTCATCGGGCAACGTGACGGTGAGGTTCTTCACAGGAACACCGTCTCACAGAAACACGGGTTCGTTCTCGCGTCGTGTGGGCAGCGGACCTGGACCCTTTCGCCACCGGCGGGGCGACCAGGAGTCTCCGTTGCCGCGCATCGCCATTTCGAGAAGCACCACGCGAGGAAATGACCACCGCCCGAAGCCTCGGTCATTGCCCAGTCGCTTGTGGTGGAGTTTCATGCGAATTGACTCATTCAAGTCCTGCGAATTGACTGATGTGACCCCTGCGAATTGTATGATTCATCGGTGGATTACCTTCGCCGGATAATCCCTACCGCCGCCGCGATGGCATCGCCGTCGTCCCCCTAGGTCTGCTCGCCCCCTAGCCCGGCGCGCGAATGAATATCGAGCACACGGGCTCATGGAATCTGTAGTAGGCCGCCTTCCATCTCATTGCCGATCTGGCGGTAACTGGCGGCAGGCCGGAGCTCGAGTTTGAGTCGGCGAATCCAGAGGCAGAGGCAACGAAGTTGAGCTCTTCGGCTGTGCCGCGTCAAAGGTGGGCCCGGAATTTCTACAGACCTGCTACCCGGAAGGCAGTGCATGCTCTCGAATGTCCGGTACACCCACAGTTTCGCTACAGATTTGCTCCAACTTCAGACATCCTGTAGAGCCCTCAATTGATCAGTGAGGTGAGGCCCTGACCAGAGCCATTTGTATGGGTGGCCAGGGGCGGGGTCGAACCGCCGACCTTCCGATTTTCAGTCGGACGCTCGTACCAACTGAGCTACCTGGCCGTCAGTCCCGAGGGACTTGAGCGACCCCGACCGGGCTCGAACCGGCGACCTCCGCCGTGACAGGGCGGCGCGCTAACCAACTGCGCTACGGGGCCTTACTGGTCCAGCCTAAGCCGAACCGGGTACCACGTGCCCCCAACGGGATTCGAACCCGCGCTGCCGCCTTGAAAGGGCGGAGTCCTAGGCCGCTAGACGATTCTGCCGTCGAGGGCCATTTCATGGTACCCGAGAGGTGCAACTCCCAAACAGCCCCATCCCCCACCGATCGGCGCGGGGGCGGCCGTGTGCACGCCAATCCGCGCCACACGCGCCTCGAAACCCCTACCGTGAGCGCCATGCGCGTGGATTTTGTTCCCTCTGAAGGCCCGAGCCTCGGCGTGGAGGTGGAGTACGGGGTGGTGGACAAGGCGACCGGCGCATATGTCGAGGTCGCCGACGAGATCCTGGGCATCGTCGGGGCCGAACATCCTGACAACGAACACCCCAAGGCCAAGCACGAACTGTTCAACTCCAGCATCGAGGTCATCACGGGGGTGTGCCAGAACCCCGATGAGGCGGTGGCCGACCTTAAAGGCACGCTGCTTGAACTGAAGCCGTTGCTCGACGTGCGCGGCCTGGCCATGCAGAGCTCCGGCACCCATCCGTTCGCCGACTGGGACGCGATGCGATTGAGCCCCGGGGAGCGCTACCAGCGCCTGATCGACGAGATCGGTTGGCCGGCGCGACGGTTGGCCATCCACGGGGTCCACTTCCACGTAGGGGTGCGCGGCAAAGAGAAGTCGATCAAGTTCATCGACTCGCTACTCGGTTTCCTGCCCCAAATGCTCGCGCTGTCCACTTCGAGCCCCTATTGGATGGGCGACGACACCGGCCTGGCCAGCATCCGCGCGAAGATCTTCGAGATCATGCCGACCTCCGGGCTGCCGCCGTGGATGAAGGACTGGGCGGATTTCGAGCGGTTCATGACCGCGCTCATCAAGGCCGAGACGATCCGCAGCGTCAAGGAGGTCTGGTGGGACATCCGGCCGCACCCGACCTACGGGACTATTGAGTTCCGTATGTGCGACGGCATTCCGACGCTTCGAGAGGTCCGCGCGATCGCCGCGCTGGCGCAGGCGCTGGTGGTCTGGATGGACAAGCGCGTGGACGCCGGGGAGCCGCTGCCCGACCTGCCGAGTTGGGTCGCGCGGGAGAACAAATGGCGCGCTAGCCGGTTCGGCCTCGACGGCGCGGTGATGATCGACAGCAGTGGCACGACCCAGCCGTTCACGGAGAACATCGCCGAGATCGTGGACTTCCTGCAACCGGTCGCCCGAGAACTCGGGACCACGGATGCGCTCAACAGCGTCCGTGAGATTCTGGAGAAGGGATCCTCGGCCAAGCGCCAGCGCGCAGTCGTCGCCGGGGGCGGTTCGTTGGAGGATGTGGTCACACTGCTGCGTGAGGAACTGGCCGTGGAGTTGCGGCCGTGAGTCTGGCCGAGTTCTTGGCCACCCGCGGGGAGGAATTGATCTCCTTCCGGCGTGACCTGCATGCCCACCCGGAGCTCTCCGAGCAGGAGACCCGCACGACGGCTGCTCTGGTCCGGCGGTTGCAGGTGGCGGGCCTCGAACCCAAGGTGCTCAACTGCGGAACCGGTCTGATCTGCGACGTGGGCACGGGCGACGGTCCGGTCCTGGCACTGCGGGCGGACATCGACGCGCTGGCCATGGCCGACGAGTGCCACACCCCCTACCGCTCGCACATCGACGGTGTTGCGCATGCCTGCGGCCACGATGTGCATACCGCGATCGTCTTGGGAGCCGGGCTGTACTTCGCCTCGAACTCCCCGGGCGGCAGGGTGCGGCTGATCTTCGAGCCGGCGGAGGAGAGCGTTCCGGGCGGCGCGATCGACGTGATCGACGAAGGCCACCTGGAAGACGTCGGGGTCATCTTCGGACTGCACTGTGACCCCAAGAAGCACGTGGGGCACATCGGCCTGCGCACGGGTCCGGTCTCATCGGCCTCCGACGTCGTGCGGGTGACGCTGCACGGCCCGGGTGGGCACACCGCGCGGCCCGAGGCGACCGTCGACCTGGTCACTGTCATGAGTGAGCTGGCATTGAAGTTGCCGCAGGTCCTCACCGAACGCGTGGAGCACGCGGACAAGGGTCCGATCCGGTTGGTGTGGGGCGCGGTGGCCTCCGGCGACGCCGCCAATGTGATCCCGGCAAAGGCTGTCCTGACCGGCACTTTGCGGACCCCGGACCGAGTGGTGTGGGAGGCGCTGGGGCGGTTGCTCGATGAGTCGGTCGAGCAGATCCTGGGCGACTCGGGCGTGGAGTGGGAGCTCTACCACCGGCAAGGGGTGCCGCCGGTCGAGAACCACGTGGAGCCGACTGCGCTGTGGGCCGACGCGATCGCCGAGGAGTTCGGGCAGGAAGCGGTGGTGCCCACCGAGCAGTCGTGGGGCGGGGACAGTTTCGCCTGGTACGTGGACCGGGTGCCCGGGTGTTACGCACGACTCGGAGTGCACAACGGCAATGGCGAGACGCATGACCTGCATGCGTCCAATTTCGACGTCGATGAGCGGGCGATCGCCGTTGGTGTGCGAGCGATGGTTGCCGCGACCCGGGCCTGGTTCGCCCGTCAGCCCTGACTCACACGGTGCGCAGGTAGGCCGTGAACACCGGGTTGGGGGCGATGGTGGGGGCGGACTCCGCGATGGCGTCGAGCACCTCGAGGGCGGTTACTCTGCCCACACGCGCGCCGTAGAGCGCGGCGATGAACGGTGCACTGGAACGCCCGTCAAGGCCGTGCAGGTACACCGTCGACCCCTCGCCGCGCAGGTCGGCCAGCATTCGCACCGCCTGGTCGGCCACCAGCCCGAGGTTCGGGTTGTCGTCCGGCTGGCTCGAATCGATCAGCCACACATTGATGTGCGAGGTGGACGCGACTCCCGGGACGGGCATCTGATCGCTGCCCAGCGGATGCAGCGACATGATGGTGTCCACCCCCGCGGGCAGTGGACGTAACCCAGCAGCCCCGCCGAGGTACACCCCGGGGTCGACGGGGTGCTGGATCACCGGAACGTCCCCGGGATCCTCACCGAACAGAGCCGGCCAGGGCTGGCGGTGCAAGACCTGCCAGACCAGCCGGACCACGTCGATGTCGCCGATCCCCGGCCATCCGTGCACCTGCCGGCGCCACTGAAGGGGAATAGCGGAGACCCCCCATCTGGCTCCCAGCAGTCCCCCGGCGATCGCACCTGCGGTACCGGTGTCACCCCCGGCGCTGATGACCAGCCGCAAGGTTCGTTCGAAGTGCTCGGGGCCGTCGTCGTCGACATTGTTGATCGCCGACCAGACCGTCTGGATGAGATGGGTGACCAAGCCGTTGTGCAAGGCGAAGTCCTGGGGCAGTCCGATCTCCGCGCGGGTGATCAGCTGCTCCCAACCGGATTGGCTGGCTTCAGGAAGCCACGGCAGGCCCGCAGAGAGGTCGAACCGGCCATACAGGATGGCGTTGCGCTGGGCGAGGTTCCATAGCGCACACGCTTGCGCCGCCTGCGGGCTGCCATGGGTCAGTCCGCTGTAGAGCTGCGAGACCGCGGTCAACTGATCGGGGTCGTGCAGGTAGCCCAAGGTCAGGGGCGTCGTGCGCATCAACGACGCGTTACCCGCAGGCGAGGTCGTGTCCGGTCCCTGGTACTGCCTTGCCTCGCGCCGCAGAGACTCGGCGCCCACAGCCGGGTCGTACGCGCTGAGCACCTTGGTCACGATGGGGGCGACGTCCTTGGCCGTCGAGAACCACTGAGCCCACCGGGCGGCGACCGCGTCTTGCCCAGCGTCGGTGGCCAGGTCGGTGCCGACTGCCAGCATCTCCAGCAGGGGCAGCGCCATGTCCATGTCGTCGGCCCACTCGCCGGCGCCGTAGGGACCCAGCCCACCTACGCGCATCTTCACGCGGTCGGGGTCGGGCGGCGGTTCGAAGGCATAGCCGTTCCCGAGCGCATTGCCGACAGCCATGCCAACCATGGCGCCGGTCGCCCGGTCTTGCTGCGCGGCCGTGAGACCGTCCACATTCGGGTTCATCACCCTCCCCGTTCGGCCTAATCATGGCAGGGCGAGGGCCAAAACGTCGATCTTCGTGTCAGTCCGATTCGTCCTGGCCTGCCAGGAATTGCTCGATCTGATCCATGAGCTCGTCGCTGCTGGGCAACGGCCAGCTGGCCATGTCCGCATCGTGCTGCTGCTCGAGGGCGGCCACGACCTCCTCGTTCTCGGTGCTCGCCGCGATCGACTCGTCGATCTCCTGGCGCACCCGCGCGGCCAATTGCGGCAGCTCTCCCTTGTCGATGGTCAACTGCGCGGCCCGGCTGATCTCATCGAGGACGGTTATGGCCCCTGTCGGGTACTCGGTGTTGACCAAGTAGTGCGGGATGTGCACGGCGAATCCCTGGGCCGGGATGCCGGCGCGGCCGGTGGCGAACTCGATCAAGGTCGTGAGGCTGCCCGGCACGTCGACGCGCTCGACTGGGCCCGGCCGTGCCTCAATCGTGGACGGGTCGCTGGCGTGCGGGGTCACGAGCAGGTCGCGGGTGTGCGGGGACGGCCACGGAATAGCCTGCAGCCCGATGGTCTTGCCCATCTTGTAGTGCTCGGCGAGTTCGATGACGGTCTGCGCGACTTGTTGCCAACCGAGGTCCGGCTCTGGGCCGTGCATCATGAGGAACGGCTTGGAGTGGTTGTCCCAGAACAGGTCCAAAGTCAGCCGCGGCATGTCGATGTCGGAGAAGTGGTCGCGGTCGAACGTCATCACCGGGCGCCGGGCGCGGTAGTCATAGATGTCGTCGATGCTCAGCTCTGCGACCTTCTGGTGGGGCAGTGTGGTGATCATGTGGGAGACCGCTTGCCGGATGCTGTGACCGGCGTCCACGAAGCCGGAGAAGGCGTGGACCATCGGCAAGTCCTTGGGGACCTCCGTCATGTGGATCGTCACGCGTGGGTGCATGTCATGTGGAACGGTTGAGCCCACCCTCCTATTCCGCTGGTACTCGACGCTGGTCTTTAGGGACAGGAATGCGTCGACGGATTGGGAATATGGGCGTTACCGACGTACTCTGCCGACATGTCGCGCGGCCTGCCACCCACCCATTGGGTGGCTCCGGATCTGGGCTCTGTGGCCCGGGCGGTGCGCACCGCTCAGGAGCGCTTCTTGTCCGGGGATGCCGCAGCTGTGCGCGGCGTGCGTGACCTGGTGGCCGACTCATGGCGGAGAAGCGTGCGGCAGGGTGTCGATCCCGGTGCCGATGCTCCGCCTCTGGTGTGGGACGCCGGGGAGTTGGCAGCCGCCCGTTCGCAGTCGCCGCTAGCCGGTGCCATGCCGATGATCCGGTCTCTGCTGACCGATCCGGCCGAGGCCAGTGGTCATGTGGTCGCTGTCGGGGATGCGGCGGGCCACTTGCTCTGGGTGGAGGGTGACAAGGGTCTGCGGGCCCGCGCGGAGACTATGGGATTTGTCGTGGGGTCGCAGTGGTCGGAGGGCGCGGCCGGGACGAATGCTCCGGGCACCGCCTTGACACTCAACGCCCCCGTGCAGATCTTCGCCTCCGAGCATTTCCGCGGCATGGTCCAGCCCTGGAGTTGCACAGCGGTGCCTATCCACGATCCTCATACCGGCCGCACGCTGGGAGTGCTGGACGTCACGGGGCAGGAACAGGTGGCCACCCCGCAGGCCCTCGCGATGGTCCGGGCAACAGCGATGGCGGTTGAGCAATGGCTCGCGTCCCAACAGCCGGCCACCGCGAGCGTGCACCTGAGCGTCCTGGGCCGGGACAAAGCACTATTGCGCCGCGAGGGCCGCGACTACCAGCTCAGCGCGCGGCACTCCGAACTGCTGTTGCTACTGGCCGTGTCCACCCAGGGGCTCAGTGCGGAGCGGTTGGCGGTGCTGCTGCACGAGCACGACGTAGCGCTGGTGACGGTTCGCGCGGAGATGGCTCGGCTGCGCAAGATCCTGGGCGAGGGGTTCCTGCAATCCCGGCCGTACCGCCTGACGGAAGTGGTCACCACGGACGTCCAGGAGGTACTCGACGCGCTCGACCGGGGTGACACACGCGCTGCCATGACGTTGTACTCCGGGCCGGTGCTGCCCTCCTCGCAGTCCCCGGAGATCGCTGAGTTGCGCGGTGATCTTCGTGCCCGGGTGCGGCGGGCGGCTCTGGCCTCGCGGGACGCCGACGCGCTGCTGCGGTTCGCCATCGGAGAGGACGGCCGCGACGACGTCGAGGTGCTGCAGGCGGCGCTGGTGGCTCTGCCGACGACATCGCCCAAGCGCATCGGGGTCACCGCCAGGCTGGACCGGCTGCAGCGACTGATGGCGGTCCCGCGGCCCCGGGTCCCTCGTCTGTGACGGGCTGGGTGGCTGGTTCTGCCGGGGCCCGTTGGCGTACTTTTCGGGTTGGGTCGCAGGCCGAAACCCTCTTGATCAACCCGATAAGTACGCTTTGGCGCCCGAAATGTCGCAAAGATGGGTGATTGGGCGTACCTTTCGGGTTGATCAAGAGGGTGCGCCAACCTGA
>JALOLM010000464.1 GCA_025455985.1 Candidatus Nanopelagicales bacterium
AGATCAACGACCGCTCACCGTACTCCTCCACAGAGGCCATGTAGGGCTGAACCATGACCTCCCGATCAGTCGTGAGCTCGCGCCAGAACGACTGCGCCCACTGCGAACTCGGGTCGGTGACCCGGTCAGTGAGGAACGAGCCCGCCCCGACCACCGGCTTGGCCACGACGTCGTGCCAGCCACGATCAGCCATCAGGTCCGCGAGATCCACGTGCTCACCGACCCCGAGCCAAGCCGTGGGGACAACGGGCACGCCCTGCTTTGCCAATTGCCGGAGGTACCCCTTATGGGTGTTCCAATGCACGACCTCGACGGGGTTGAACAGCCGCGTCGCCGTGCCCGCGCGCACCGCCCAGGCCAAGAAGTCGTCGAGGTGGTCGATGTAGTTCCACGCAGACCGCAGCACGGCCATCCCGTAGGCGGACCAGTCCACGCTGGTGTCGTCCCAGGCCACCAGGTGCGGGTCGAGTCCGGCCTCGGTGAGGGCATCGAGCAGCAACTGCTCGTCGAGGTCCTCTTCGGGCATGTTCTGGCAGGTGACGATCGCAACGCTCACCCGCCCACTCTCGCGCACGGTTTGACCCAAACGCAACGCGCCTGCTGGCCCCAACCGTGAGCGTTTGACGCATCGGGGAGTAGTTGTCGCAGCGGGGAGCGTTCCCACGCGTGGGTTTGCTCACAAATCCGACAACCTCTCCCTCATCGCAGGGGCCCTGCAGGGCTTTCAGGCCGCGGCATTGCCAAACGCACGCGACCCCCGCCCGGTCGAACCGGTACGGGGGTCGCGAGGTGTTGAGCTGATCAGGCGGACGTGCTCGCCGCGATCTCCTCGGGGCTGACCGCGATCGGGCGACGCTTGGTCACGATCACAGCGCCCACGACGATGGCCAGCGCGCCGATCGAGATCGCCCAACGCAGGCCGTTGCCGTCGAGGAACATCGACACGACAGCCGGAGCGATCAGCAGCGAGACCAGGTTCATGACCTTGATCAGCGGGTTGATCGCCGGGCCGGCGGTGTCCTTGAACGGGTCACCGACGGTGTCACCGATGACGGTGGCCTCGTGCGGCTCAGAACCCTTGCCGCCGTAGTTGCCGTCCTCGACGAACTTCTTGGCGTTGTCCCAGGCACCACCGGAGTTGGCCAGGAAGACCGCCATCAGAGCGCCTGTCGCAATCGTGCCGGCCAGGAAGGAACCCAGCGCACCGATGCCGAGGCCGAAGCCGACAGCGATCGGGGTGAGGATGGCCAGCAGACCCGGCGTGCTGAGTTCGCGCAGCGAGTCGCGGGTGCAGATGTCGACGACCTTGCCGTACTCCGGCTTCTCGGTCCCCTCCATGATCCCCGGGTGATCGGTGAACTGCCGACGCACCTCGAAGATGATCGCGCCCGCAGCCCGGGTCACGGCGTTGATCGCCAGGCCCGAGAACAGGAACACCACCGAGGATCCGATGATCAACCCGACCAGGTTGCGCGGGTTGGAGATGTCCAGGATGCCCAGGTACTGCGAGGCGTCCTGCACGCCGAGACCTTGCAGAGCGTCGCCCGCCTCAGCCGTGGCCTGGACGACCGCGTCGCGGAACGACCCGAACAGCGCTGTTGCCGCGAGTACCGCTGTGGCGATCGCGATGCCCTTGGTGATGGCCTTGGTGGTGTTACCCACGGCGTCGAGGCTGGTGAGCACTGCGGCACCCTCGCCCTCGACGTCGCCGGACATCTCCGCGATGCCCTGAGCGTTGTCCGAGACAGGACCGAACGTGTCCATCGCGACGATGACACCAACGGTGGTCAGCAGACCGGTACCGGCCATGGCCACCGCGAACAGGCTCAGCGTGATCGAACCGGAGCCGAGCAGGAAGGCGCCGTAGACGGCTGCACCGATGAGCAGCGCCGAGTAGACCGCAGACTCCAGACCCAGCGAGATACCCGACAGGATGACGGTTGCCGGACCGGTCAGCGAGGTCCGCGCGACGTCATCGACGGGCTTGCGGTTGGTCTCGGTGAAGTAGCCGGTCAACTGCTGGGCACCAGGTCGAAGTCGGTCAACTTGACCAGGCGGTCGGGCAGCCAGATGAAGGCCGCAACCGCCACCAGAACCGCCGAGATGATCGCGGAGATGAAGAAGCCGCGGTTGATGGCAGCCATTCCAGAGCGGTCGTTGGCGCGCGGCGACACCGCGAAGATGCCGATGATCGCGGTGATGACACCGATGGCCGGAACGACCAGCGGGATGACCAGACCGAGGCTACCCAGCGCCGCCTGGCCCAGGATCAATGCTGCGACCAGGGTCACGGCGTAGGACTCGAACAGGTCGGCTGCCATACCGGCGCAGTCGCCCACGTTGTCACCCACGTTGTCCGCGATAACCGCGGGGTTTCTGGGATCGTCTTCGGGGATGCCGGCTTCCACTTTGCCCACCAGGTCGGCGCCCACGTCAGCCGCCTTGGTGTAGATGCCGCCGCCCAACCGGGCAAACACGGACACCAGGGAGCAGCCAAAGCCCAGACCCACCAGGGCGTGCATGGCTTCCTTGGGATCAACCCCGAGGAGGAACTTGTAATAACCGGCCACGCTCAAGAGGGCCAGGCCGACGACCAAAAGGCCGGTGACCGAGCCGCCCCGGAAGGCGACGGTGAGGGCGTGGGCCATGCTGGTGAAGGCCGCCTGGGCGGTGCGCACGTTGCTGCGCACGGACACGTACATGCCCACATAACCGGCCAGGGCTGAACCCGTGGCGCCAAGGGCAAAGCCTACCGCCACCCATTTGCCGAGAAAGACAAACAGCAGGACGAAGACGACCGCACCCACTATGGCAACGGTCTTATACTGCCGGTTCAAGAAGGCACTGGCGCCTTCCCGGACTGCGTCGGAGATTTCCTGCATCCGGGGGGAACCGGCGTC
>JALOLM010000134.1 GCA_025455985.1 Candidatus Nanopelagicales bacterium
GCATCGCGCAGCGGCGCGGCAAGCCCGGGCAGTCGCAGACCGTTTGTGGTCATGCTGACCTCAACCCCGAGTGCCGCGACCCCTGCCACCACGTCGACCACGTCGGGGCGCAGCAGCGGTTCGCCGCCGGTGAGCCTTACGCTGTCCACGCCGCACTCCACGGCGATGCCCACCAGGCGCAGCAATTCCGCCGTGGTGAGCATCTTTTCACCGGGCAGCCAGGGCAGTCCTTCGGCGGGCATGCAATAGGTACAACGAAGCGAACATCGGTCTGTCAGAGACACTCGCAGGTCGCTGTGTGTACGTCCGAAGCCATCAACTAGGCGCAATTGACCCACTCCTCAGAACCGTCGACGAACCGCTGCAACTTCCAGACCGGCAACTGATCCTTGACCGCGTCCACCAGCCAGGAACATGCGGCGAAGGCCTCGCCGCGATGAGCGGCCGACACGGCGGCCACGAAGGCCAGGTCGCCGATCGCAAGCTCGCCGACCCGGTGAAGTGCGCCCGCCGCGATCACCCCGGGCAGCGCCGTGGACTGCGAAACCACTTCACGCAGAATCAGGTCGGCTTCGGGGTGGCCCTCGTACTTCAGCGAGGAGACCGCCCGGCCGTGATCGTGGTCTCGCACCCGGCCCTCGAACACCACCACCGCGCCGGCGTCCGCTCGGTTGACGGCAGCGTCCACCTCGGCCGCAGTGATCGGGGTGGTGCGCACCAGCCCGCGGTGGTCAGCCCCCGCCAGAACGCTGTGACTGTGGGCCAACAAAGGGCCAAGCACCGCCAACCCGTCGGCGACAGCACCGTGGCTGCCCGGCAGCGCCACCACCAGGGTCGACCCGCTGGCTCCCGCCACCGCCCGTGACAAGTCGGCCAGCGGTGTTTGTTTGCGCCCCAGTGCCCGGAAGGCCTCCCCGAAACCGGGCAACTCCCGGTCGATGACCTGGAGCACGGCGTCGGGGGTGACGTCACGCGGGCCGAGACCGGTGCCGCCGGTGCAGACTACGAGGTCGGCGTCAGCAGCCCGCACTGCGGCAACGATCGCCGGGAGGTCGTCGGCCACCACCACCGGTGCAGCCACCGAACAGCCGAGGGCCTGCAATCCCTCGACGAGGACCGGCCCAGTGGTGTCTTGTGAGTTGCCGGCCGCAGCGGAGTCCGAACAGACGATGACCGTGGCTCTCATCGGTGCCAGTCCCCGCTCTTGCCACCGGTCTTGGACACCACGCCGATGCCCGCGATCGTCGCAGCCGGGTCGACGGCTTTGGTCATGTCCACAATGGTCAGGCAGGCCACGCTGACGGCGGTCAGCGCCTCCATCTCCACGCCCGTCCGATCCGCGGTCCGTACCGTGACGGACACCCGGACGACATCCGCGTGCGGGTCGGGCTCGACGTCCACCTCAACGCCATGCACCGCGATCGGGTGGCACATGGGAATCAGGTCGGGGGTGCGCTTGGCCGCCATGATGCCGGCGATCCGCGCGGTGGCCAGCACGTCGCCTTTGGCAACCGTGCCCTCGCGGATCGCGGAGGTCGCCCCCGTATGGACCTCGCCGACCGCGGTGGCGGTGCGCACCGTGATCTCCTTGTGCGCGACGTCGACCATGCGGGCCTGGCCGCGCGCGTCGATGTGGCTCAAGCCCTCACCCATGAACACCTCCTAGGTCTAGTGTGCGGGTGTGCCGCGTTGGACAGCAATCGTGCTCACCGGTGGAGCCAGTTCCCGTCTCGGTCGGGACAAGGCCACGGCTGTCGTCGCAGGCAAACGGATGATCGACCGGCTCATGGACGATATCCCGCTCGAAGTGCCCGTGGTGGTCGTCGGCCCGGACCCCTTGGTCGAGCGCCCGGTGACAGTGACCCGAGAAGATCCGGCGGGTGGCGGTCCGGCGTGCGCCATCGGCGCAGCCTTGCCGCACGTGGGCACGGAACTGGCCGCTGTCCTGGCCGCCGACATGCCGTTCGGCGTGCGGCTGGCCACCGGCAACCTCTCAACGCGGTCTACCGGACCCAGGCGCTGCGAGGCGTTCGCTATGAACCCGGGATGTCCATGCGGGCGGTGCTGTCCGGCTTGGACCTGGTGGAGTTCGCCGCGCCCGCCGGCCGGTTCATCGACATCGATACCCCGGCTGACCTCGAAGCCGTCGAGCGCCGGCTGTCCATAATGGAGCAACCGATGAAGGGGTTGGACATGCAGCAGTGGGTGGACGCGGTCAAACAGGCACTGGAACTCGATGCCGATGTTGATGTGGAACTGATCCTCGACGTCGCCAAGGACGCTGCGCATGGTGTACAGCGTCCCGCTGCGCCGGTGACGACATACCTGTTGGGCCTCGCCGTGGCGTCCGGCGCCGATCCCGCGAGCGCCGCCGCAAAGATCGGCGAACTCGCGCAAGGCTGGCAGCCCACCGCGGATGCGTGAGCCCGACTGGTACACCGCCAGGGAACTGGCCCGGGTCGAACCACTGCCACCGCGGACCTTTGCGGTGGCGTCAGCCGATGGGCTGACACTGGCCGAGGATGCCCGCGCGCGTGGCGACCTGCCGGGATTCGACACCTCTGCGATGGACGGCTGGGCTGTCAGCGGTCCAGGTCCCTGGACGGTGGTGGGGGAGGTCCTCGCAGGCCATGCTCCCCAGCTCGACCTGGTCCACGGACAGGCATGTGTCATCGCGACCGGGGCGGCAGTCCCGGCTGGCACGACGGGGATCGTGCGCCGTGAGGTGGGCACTCTGGACGGGAATCGCCTCGAAGGTGCCAGCGTGGCTGGCGAGGACATCCGCCCCGCGGGTGAAGAATGTGCCGCCGGTGACGTGCTGGTGGCCGCGGGCAGCGTGCTGAGTCCTGCTGCGATCGGCCTTCTGTGTGCGGCGGGCCTCGACGAGGTTGTGGCACATCCGCAGCCACGGGCGTGCGTTGTGCTGTTCGGCGACGAACTGGTGGAATCGGGGGTCGCCGGCGTGGGGCAGGTGCGCGACGCGCTCGGCCCGCAGGTGCCCGGTTGGCTGCGCCGGATGGGGGTGGTCACCGTCGGCCAGCGGCGGGCAGCGGACACGCTGGACGCACACGTGGAGCAGATCCGGCTGGCTGCATCGGAGGCTGATGTGGTGATCACCACCGGAGGCACGGCAGCCGGACCAGTGGACCACCTCCACACCGCTGTGGCCGAACTCGGTGGGACGTTCATCGTGGACTCCGTGGCCGTCCGCCCAGGGCACCCGATGGCGCTTGCCCAATTGCCGGATGCGAGGTTGCTGGCGTTGCCCGGCAATCCCCAGAGCGCCATCGTCGCCCTCCTCACGTTGGGTTCCCCGTTGTTCGATTCGTTGTCCGGGCGCGTTCCTAGTCCCCTACCCGAAGTGACCATGGGGGAGGCGGCCAAGGCGCCAGTCGGAGAACATCGCCTGCTGGCAGCCGGCCTTGTCGCCGGAGTCGTACACCCTGTGGCACATCTCGGGTCGGCCATGTTGCGCGGGCTCGCGGCCGCCGACGGCTTCGCGGTGCTGCCGCCCGGGGGTTCGGCCGCGGGAGACCATGTCGCCTGGCTCGGACTGCCATAACCCCGTTCGCAACAAGGCAGTGGGGCCGGACCCGCCAGCCCGGCCCCACCGATCCCCCTCACTCAGGAAGGCTTCTCCGCGCCAGGCCTGGCGTAGTAGTACCAGGCGACCCAGACGCCGCTCGCGGCCAGAACGGCCCACACGATGAAGAAGATCATGGGGGCCACGACCGCCAGCACGACACCGAAGACAAACGGCCCGTAGGCAGCGATCGCTGCGGTCCAGCCGATGACACCACCGGCTTGACGCGGCTCGAAGATCATCGGCATCTGCTTGAACGTACTCGCGTTGCCGACACCGGCGAAGAAGAAGATCGCCAGCATGCCCCAGAAGAACATCGGGAACTGGTCGGCCGAGGTCGGGTTCAACTGGAACGCGGTGAACACCGTGGCCAAGGCGATGCCCAAGGCAGATACCGCGGTGACCTTTCCACCGCCAAACTTGTCGGAGATCGGTCCGGCAATGATGCGGGCGGCTGAGCCCACAAGTGCACCCCAGAAGGCGTACTTGAGGGGGTCGATCCCGTCGGCGCCGAACACGTCACTTCCGTACTTGTTCTTGATCAACACGGCGAACACGGCGGCGAAACCGGAGAACGTACCGAAGGTGATGACGTAGAGCAGAGTCATCAGCCAGGTGTGCTTGTTGCTGAAGATGTCGAACTGTTCCTTCACGCCCTTGGCCTGCACCGGGACACTCTTGAGCAGGAACCAGGCGAGGATGGCCCCGACGATCACGAACGGGATCCACACCAGCGCGGCGTTCTGGTACCAGACCTCCTTGTCGATGCCCTTCTTGGCATCCACGAAACGCTGTGCGTCACCGACGGTCCACAGCATCGCGAAGCTCACGATCCAGGGGGTGACGAACTGCACCAAGCTCACACCGAAGTTGCCGATACCTGCCTGCAGACCCAGGGCGGTGCCCTGCTTGGCCTTGGGGAAGAAGTACGACGTGCTGGGCATGAAGCCGGAGAACGCGCCACCACCGATACCGGCCAGCGCCGCGAGCAGCATCAGGACCGCATACGGCGTCGAGGGGTCCTGAATCGCGAAGGCCCAGCCCACCAGCGGCAACAGCAGGAGCGCGGTGGTGATGCTGACCAGCTTCCGGGTGCCCATCAGCGGCGGCAGGAAGGTCCAAATCAGCCGCAGGGTTCCTCCAGCCAGACCGGGCATTGCCACCAGCCAGTACAACTGGCCAGAGGACAGATTGAACCCGATGTTGTTGAGCTTGGTCGCGATACCGGAGACCAGGAACCAGGTGACGAAGGCCAGGGTCAGGTTGAACGTCGTGATCCACAGCGTCTTCCAGGCGCGCCCGGAGTCCCAGGTTGCGGCATCCTCGGGGTTCCAACTGTCCAGCCAGTCACCGCCCTTGCGTTGCGGGGGGCCGGATACCTGTGCACTCATGCGTTCACTCCTGTCTTCTCTTCAGCCGGCTGGCTGTGATCGTGTTCGAACTTGTTGGTCAGATCTGGGCTGGCTTGGTGGAGCACCTTGACGACCGTCCAGTGCATCCACAGCGCCGCCCACAGAGTCACCAGGAAGAGCACCCCGAAGGTGGCCTGCGGAGCGCCGGTCCACGCGGTGGCGTAGGCGAACAGAGGCGGGAGGAAGAAGCCGCCGAGGGCACCGATGGATCCCACCAGGCCGCCGACCGCGCCGACGTCGTGGGGGAAGTACTCGGGGATGTGCTTGTAGACGGCGGCCTTACCGATACCCATGGCGCAACCGATGATGAACACGAGCAGCGTGAAGACAACGACGCCCACCGACCAGGGCAGGATCTCGTTGGTCGTGCCGTCGTTGCGCTCGATCACGATGTAGCCGTAGGGCATCATCAGGATCCCGGAGGCCACCAGCATGATGCCGAAGGTCGCGTACATGACCCGGCGGGCGCCGACGCGGTCGGAGATCCAGCCACCCACCGGGCGCAGCAGCGAGGCCGGGAAGATGAACAGCGCGGTGAGCAGGGCGGCGTGGCTCAGGCTCTGGTCGTACACGTCCACGTAGTACTTGGGCAGCCACGCGGCCAGTGCCACGTAGGCGCCGAAGACGACCACGTAGTAGAGGCTGAACCGCCAGACCCGCATCTGCTTCAGCGGCGCGAGCATGGATCCCAGCGAGCGGCCCTGGCCGGGGACGATGTCATGGCTGGGGGCGACGAACCACGTCACCGCCGCCATGATCAGCAGCAGGATCATGTAGAGGAACGGCACGAAGCGCCAGCCCCCCGGGGTGATGCTCATGATCCCCGCGGCGGGGACTGCCACGATCAGCGCCGGCCCGATGAACTTGGTCACCGACGCACCCACGTTGCCGGCTCCGAAGACACCTAATGCAAAACCTTGGTGCTCACGCGGCCACCAGGCGCTGACCCAGGCGATACCGACGCTGAATGCGTTACCGGCCAGACCGACCAGGAAGGCGTAGATCAGCAGTTGGACGTAATTGTCGGCTGTGGAGACCAGGTACGCGGGGATGGCAGTGGCCGCCAGCATCACGGTCATGACGAGCCTGCCACCGCGGCGGTCGGCGATGATGCCCGCCGGCAGCCGCCAGATGGCACCGTTGAGGATCGCGACCGCGGTGATCCAGGACAGCTGCACGTCAGTGAGGCCGAACTCCTTGCGGATCGGGATACCCAGCACACCGAACATCAACCACACCGCGAACATCAAGGTGAAGCCGACTGTGGAGATCACCAGGACTCGGACTGCTCCCGGGCGAAGGTTCCAGTGGGAGTGCTGGGTGGCCGGTTCCTCGGCCTGTGTGGCGGTCATCGTTGGCCCCTATCTATTTTCACCGCTGCCCATGTTAGCACCGTGTAAAAGAAATTCGACGGTGGATATGTGGTATGAATGTGTTGTGAATGCAGCAGACAGTATCGGGCGCACGCTCGCCCGCCTGGGACAGCTGAGTTCGCGGCACGGATCTGAGACGGACAGCAGCCGGCAGGCCATCCTTCGGATCGTGCAGGAAGCGACCGAGCCGCTGAGCATCGACGACATCTGCGCGGTGACCAAACTGCACGCCAACACGATCAGGACCCACTTGGACGTCCTGCGCGCCGCCGGGAGCGTGGAACGCGTACGGGAGAACGCCGAGGGCCGAGGACGCCCGAAATGGCTGTACTACTCGACGCAGACCGACGACCCGTATCTGAAACTGTCCGCCGATCTCGCCGACGCGCTGGCTGAGGCCAGCGGACCAGGGATGGCCTCCGAAGCCGCCAAACGCTGGCGCATGGCAGACAACGTACGCCAGGTCCAGGTGGCCACTACCGACGAGGCTGTGGCGGTGGCAGCCGGGGCGCTCTCGCGCCTTGGCTTTGACGTCGATGTTTCTCCGGTGGGAAATGCGGTGTTTCTGGGCAATTGTCCCTACGCGGCTCTGGTCCATGAGCACCCCATCATCTGCGATATCCACGCCCAGGCCCTTGAGCAGGTGCTCGCCGGGACCGGACAGGATGTTGAATTGGAGTCGTTGGACGTGTTCGCCCGCCCCGGAGTCTGCGTGGCGCATCTGCGCCGCAAGGACGTGACACCGGATTGGGTCGTGCCAGGTGCCCCGCGCGAAGTCGCGGCCAGCGCCGACGGCCAGACGAAGCAGAAGCGGAAGAAGAAGTCGAGGAGGACAGCATGACCACCACCCGTTCCGAGGCCACCGACGAATTCCTCGTCAAGGCCGGCCGGTTCTTCACCCCCGGGGATATCTCATCGGACCTGCGCACGGTGACCCGGCACGGTGGCCGGCAGGGTGACGTCTTCTACCGCGACCGCTGGAGCCACGACAAGGTAGTTCGCTCCACCCACGGCGTCAACTGCACGGGCTCCTGCTCGTGGAAGGTGTACGTCAAGGACGGTGTCATCACCTGGGAGACCCAGCAGACCGACTACCCGTCTGTGGGCCCGGACTCCCCGGAGTACGAGCCGCGTGGCTGCCCACGTGGGGCGGCGTTCTCCTGGTACACCTACTCCCCGACCCGTATCCGCTACCCGTATGTCCGCTCGACCCTGCTCGAGGCCTACCGCGTGGCCAAGCACGACCACCCGGACCCTGTGGACGCCTGGGCGGCAGTGGTCGGCAACGACCGCACCCGCCGGGCCTACCAGAGTGCGCGTGGCAAGGGTGGTCTCGTGCGCTCCTCCTGGGCCGAGGTCAACGAGATCATCGCCGCAGCCCACATCCACACCATCAAGACCCACGGGCCCGACCGCGTGTTCGGCTTCTCGCCGATCCCGGCGATGTCGATGGCTTCACATGCCGCAGGCAGCCGCTTCATCAGCCTCATGGGTGGGGCGATGCTCAGCTTCTACGACTGGTACTGCGACCTGCCGGTGGCCTCACCGCAGGTGTTCGGTGACCAGACCGACGTGCCGGAATCCGCCGACTGGTGGAACGCCAGCTACCTGATCATGTGGGGTGCCAACGTCCCGGTGACCCGCACCCCCGACGCGCACTTCATGGCCGAGGCTCGCTACCGCGGCCAGAAAGTCGTGACCGTCTCGCCGGACTACGCCGACAACACGAAGTTCGCCGACGAGTGGCTCAACCCGCACCCCGGTACCGACGCCGCGCTCGGCATGGCCATGGGTCACGTGATCCTCAAGGAGTTCTACGTAGAGCGCCAGGTGCCGCGCTTCGTCGAGTACGTCAAGCAGTACTCCGACATGCCGTTCCTGATCACGCTGCGCGAGAAGAACGGGGCCTACGTCCCGGAC